>NZ_JCACKO010000153.1:0-125132 GCF_059505445.1 Brasilonema angustatum
ACGTCCGGATCTAATAGAGAGGAGCGGGACATAATAGTCCCCTTCGACTCTACCAGGCTTCGCGAACGCGGGTTAAACAAGCGTATCTTGTGGAGGACATACATCTATAGACAAGGAATTTGTCCAAAAAGTGGGAAATGTGTAGACAGCTAACTGGAAATATTAATTTTTAAAGTATAAAAAAAAGACACCAGCTATAAAAGGTGGTAATCCGCTTCAGTTTTAGGTTGATAAGCTAATGTACTTTTAGTTTGGATAATTAGAACGAGCAAGATGCCTACTCCGTAAGAGCTTTACTTTTAGCTAATATACAAGTTAAATGTCCAACAGCTTACAAATGGGCTACTGTACCTACCACCTTATTCTCCAGACCTAAACTTGATTGAGAAATGCTGGTCTTAGTTAAAGAGTCGAATCCACAAAAAAAATGGAGTAGTTCGATTGTTTACGAAACGCCATTGAGACTGTCTTGCGTTCTGCGTCCTAACCGCCTTGGCAGTTGCTATAAAAGAATTTTTAAAAGTAGAAATAGCTACAATTACAATTGAGGCAGCACACTATATACAACAGTCATCACAGTTCTCTTATTCTTAATGTTAAGTTTTGTATAGTATTAATTCAAACTCTGTAATCTTGAAGGTTGTATTAATAATTTGATTGGCATATTTCACTTTTGGGGTATATAACAGACAGTGGCACTGTTCTGTCACCGGATATTTTATGTTAACTTTACACATTGTACAAGTAAAAACACTGTGGTTATAGCAAAATTTACCTGAGATTTATCTCGGTTCCAAAAACCGTATTATACTTAGGTACGAGTACTAAAGATAGCAGGGTTATTGTGGCAAGAAAAAGCAGTATTATCTCGGTTGCCATTAGACAAGGCTTACTTAAAGGTGATTTGCTTCATCTAGTCTTTACATTCTTTTTACTTGTTGTGTAAAGATGTCTGCTAATCTCAGTATAAGTTAGTAAATTTAACTGTAATTTGCGAGTTATCTGAGGTTTTTTCTATCTTGATAGAAGGGTGCTGCCGCTGAGTTTTCCCGCAAATCTTAAGGCTAAACTTTTGTACTTTTTATAACAAAAGCTATAAACCGTTTCAATGGACTTGTGGAAGACCCTGCATAAATTTAGCTCACACTAGCAAGAATTTAGCCTAAGTAAAAGCAAAATGAGCACAACTCCTCTAGGTAGCTACAAGTTTTTTCAGAAACTACATCCGCTATCTCTACTAGCACAATTAACAAGTCGGCGTGCTACAGGCTGCTTACAAGTATTTACAGAGTCGGCTTCTTGGTCAATCTATCTAGATGACGGTAAACTGGTTTATGCCTCTTCAGATAAAATGTTTGAACGGCTTGAAAATCTTTTGGGGCGTTTGAGGCAGCAAACACATACTCTCAACAGTGCATCTCTTATGCGAGTAAGACTGATATTTGACCAAAACAAAGATCATCAGTCAACACCACAACCAGATTATCAGGCTATTTGCTGGTTAGTTAACGAAGAATACATCACTCCTCCCCAAGCAGCAGTCCTAATAGATGAATTGGCAAGAGAAGTACTGGAGTCATTTCTAATAGTAAAACAAGGAAGCTATGAATTTAAGAGTGAAACTCTGTTAAATGAACTACCAAAGTTCTGTCGTTTGGACTTGCGATTACTTGTAGAAAATTGTCAAAAGCAGTTACGCCATCGCCAACAGACGCAATCAACCGTTGATAGGCAAGTTACCTCTAATTTCGTCTCTACCACTGAGGTTGCGGCAATGGGGCATCAAGTTAAGCTAGCGGAAGAATTGCCAAAACGGAATAATTTTGATACGTCTGATATTAACAACAAAGATTCTTACCAATCTCATGAGAAAAGTGCATACACAGTTGCCTGTATAGATGACAGTCCAACAGTATTAAATTCTATCAAGCACTTTTTGGATGAAAGTACATTCTCGGTTGTGATGATCAACGATCCTGTGAAAGCTTTGATGCAAATTCTCCGCAGCAAACCTGACTTAATTTTGCTAGATGTAGAGATGCCAAATTTAGATGGTTATGAGCTATGTTCTTTGTTGCGAAGGCATTCAGCTTTTAAGAATATCCCTATTATTATGGTGACTGGCAGAACAGGATTGATAGACAGAGCAAAGGCAAAAATGGTAAGAGCCTCAGGCTATTTGACGAAGCCTTTTTCTCAATCAGATTTGTTGAAAATGGTGTTTAAACATATTGATAATTGAGGTAAACATATTAAGAACAGTCACAAATTTTGAGAAACTCAATTTACTCATAAAGGAGATGTATAAGTGAGTCTAACTTTGCTTGGTACAATTTTGATAGTTGAAGATTCTCTCAGTGAATTGGAACTGATGAGCCATTATCTAGTAGAAAGTGGTTATAACGTTATTCAAGCTACTGGTGCAAAGGAAGCTTTAGAAAAAGCACAATCACAGAATCCAGATGTTATCGTCACCGATGTAGTTATGCCAGGTATGAGCGGCTTTGAGTTGTGTCGTTCTCTTAAGAGAAATCCGGTTACTCAAAAAGTTCCTATTGTCATTTGCAGTTCTAAAAATCAGGAGATTGACCGATTATGGGCAATGAGACAAGGCGCTGATGCCTATGTCACAAAGCCTTACACTCGGGAGCAGCTCCTACGAGCTATTAAATCAGTGGTCATATGAATCAAATGAATAGTTCCAAATTAGCACTCTCTTTAAAACAAAATCAAAATAGCTTGGGGGATGGCTATCTTAGATTTAGGCTAAATAGACATACATCTGCCACCCTACCCATGAGGCACACCCAAGAAGCGGTTGTTGTGCCACCTGAAACAATCTCATCGATGCCAAACATGCCTGCCTGTATCATAGGATTGATGAATTGGCGCAGTCGCATAGTTTGGGTGATTGATTTGCCAAGGATGTTCAATCTTGAATATTTAGATAATAGGCTTCGGCAGTATAATGTGATAATTATCAGGGTAGATTCAGTCCTTTTAGGCTTACTTGTACAAGAAATACAAGGTACAACTAAGTTTTTGCTTGATGAGATTCGCTCTCCTATGGGACAAGTTGCATCCAGTTTAACTCCCTATCTACGTGGTTGCGTTGTTCAACAAAAAGAAATGTTGCTTGTTTTAGATGCACAAGCAATTGTACAGTCTTCTATTCTCCGCTGTGATTAGGGTGTACTTCAAAGAAAACACAGATTTTTCGTATGTTCATTCACCACCTCAGGAGAATATCTTTATGTTTAATAAAACTGATGCAGCTAAGAAGAAGATTGATACTCAAAATGGAGCATCTGTTTCTTCATCGGAAGATTTCACAGATGAAAATAATTCTAGAAAACGATATAACGACGTAAACACTGAAATTCGTCGTAATCATCATACACAGTATCCTGCATCTTTCAGTTTGAAGCGGTTAAGTTTAGGTACCAAAGCGACACTAGTTGCGATCGCGATTGGTACGCTTCCAGTTTTAGCAATTGGAGCACTTGCTTATTTGGTAGCCAGTAATTCCTTAACCAATAAAATTGCTCAAATTCAACAAGCAGAAGCCAATAGTATGGCTGACAAAGTTAGCCGTTTCATGAGAGAACGGTATAACAATATTCAATTTATCTCTAGTCTACCAATATTTACAGATTATAATTTTAGCAATAGTTTTTCTCAAAAAGAAAAACAAGGATTGCTGGATAAGTTTGTAGATACTTACAAAGTCTATGACAGCATTGTTGTACTTAACTTAAACGGTGATGTTATTGCACAATCTCAGGGAGATTTAATTCCCAATCAAAGCAGTAGTCCAGACTTTCAAAAAGTACGTCAAAACAGAGTTTCTTACATCACTCAAACAGAAGTCACAAATAATACAAGTATTTTCAGCATTATTATCGTAGCACCTGTGAAACGTAGCACAGGAGAAATGGCGGCGATAGTCAGAGCTAGAATACCCGTGAAATCTCTAAATAATATTGTCAAAAATTATGCAGAATCTGGGCGTAAATACTATCTAACAGATGGTTCAGAAAAAATATTCTTGGCAACGGATAACAAAGATTTAACTAGAAGTGCGACAGCAATGTTTCCTAGCTTAGCACAATGGCAAGCACAAAAAAAAGACGATACTTTTATTAGTGTTAATCAAACCGATAACCAACAGCAACTTGTTAGTTACTCATCCAGAATGCAAGATGGATTGCCCAATTTGAACTGGCGATTTATTCTAGCAACAGATACAGCAACTGCATTTGAGCCTCAAAGACAATTATTACTAACAGTTGCTGTTGGGACAGGACTGACAGCATTAATTGTCGCCCTGATTGCCGTGTGGTTAGCCAAACGAACCACAGAACCTATAGCGAAAGCAACCGCAGCAGTGGCAAAACTTGGCTTAGGAGAACTTGATACCCGTTTGGAGGTGCAATCAGAAGACGAACTCGGCATTTTGAGTCATAACATCAACCAAATGGCGTCGCAACTCCAAGCGCTAATGAAAGACCAAGAACTCGACACGCAAAGGGCAAAGTTGCTTACAGATATTACGCTGCGTACTCGTAGAAGCCTGAAAGTTGAGGACATTTACAAAACAGCTGTCAGAGAAGTTCGGCAAGCAATGAAGACAGACAGGGTTATCATCTATAAATTTAACCTAGAAACCTTGGATGGAAATGTCGTCGCGGAATCAGTCACAGCTGGTTTACCAAAAATGTTAGGCGTGCAAATCGACGATCCGTGTTTTCGAGAACGTCATGCAGAAGGTTATAAAGATGGCCGAGTGCGGGCAATATCGAACATCTACCAAGATGCTAGTCTGAGCAATGCAGCTTGTTACACCAAAATGTTGGAGAAATTTGCAGTTAAGGCAAATTTGGTAGCACCAATTATTATCGCAGGGCAATTGGTAGGCTTGATGATTGCTCATCATTGCGACAGTCCTCGAAATTGGCAACAAACTGAGATAGATTTGTTTAGACAACTCGCCACTCAAGTTGGCTATGCTCTAGAGCAAGCCCAACTTCTTGAAGAGGTAGAAAAAGCACGGCAAATAGCAGAAAGAGTATCACAAGACGAACGCCAACAAAAAGAAACTCTGCAAACGCAACTTTTGGAACTCCTTAGTGAAGTAGAAGGTGCAGCCAGTGGTGACTTGACGGTGCGTGCTGAAGTAACGGCAGGAGAAATTGGCACAGTTGCTGACTTTTTCAACTCTATCGTTGAAAGTTTGCGCTTGATTGTCACTCAAGTTCAACAAACCGCTACCCAGGTGAATCAGGCGATCTGGACAAACTCTGGAGCAATCGGTGAACTGACAGAGGAAGCACTGATTCAAGCCCAAGAAATCAACCGCACACTCGATGCAGTTGATAACATGAGTCAATCAATTCAACAAGTCGCATATACCGCCGAGCAAGCAGCTTTCATTGCCAATAACGCCGCCCAAACTGCCAAAAAGAGCGGCATCGCAATGGATTTGACAGTACAAAACATCTTGTATTTGCGTGAAACAGTCGGCGAAACCGCCAAGAAAGTCAAGCGCCTAGGAGAATCAACCCAACAAATCTCGCGTGTCGTGGCATTAATTAATCAGATTTCCATGCAAACCAACTTGCTCGCCATCAACGCCGGAATCGAAGCAGCACGTGCAGGAGAAGAAGGTCAAGGTTTTGCTGTTGTGGCAGAGGAAGTCGGGGAATTAGCCGCCCGCAGTGCCGCCGCCACCACAGAAATTGAACAAATAGTCGAGAACATCCAACGCGAAACAACCGAAGTTGTACAGGCGATGGAGATGGGAACCACCACTGTTGTCGAAGGTACACGCATTGTCGAAGATGCCAAGCAAAATCTAGCTCAGATTTTGGAGATTTCACGTCAGATAGACGTTTTGCTACAGTCGATTTCGACTGCCACAGCATCGCAGGCACAAACTTCGCAAATAGTCAGCCAATTAATGAAAGATATTGCTGCTTGCTCACAACGCACGAGCGATTCTTCTATGAAGGTTTCCCAATCTTTACACGAAACTGTGGAGATTTCCCAGCAATTGCAAGCGACTGTTGGTACTTTCAAGGTGAATTAGTCATCAGTTTTTTGTCTAACTCTACCCAAAGACGCCCTACACAGGCAGCACCAGGGTGAGGCAGCGCTTTTTGGAAGGTAACCTGAAGATAGGCGACTGTCGTACATAGTGTAACAACTTGAGAACTGCCATAGCGTCCATGTCATTTTTATCTAACTGGTGATTAATGACTAATGAACGGCAGATGCTACAACGCAGGGAACCAGACGCTAGATGTCTAGTAGGTCGTGGAACCCTCATCAAGCACTGCCTCCCTTCGGGGAAGACCTTCTTCTCGGTCTCGCTGCGCTAACACCAGTCGCCTAGGTCGGGAAACCCCTTCGGGTTCGCCTTATGGCTAACGCCACGCCTTACGGCTATCGGGAACGCCCGTCGCCTGGCTGTCGGGAAAACGCCACATGCTAAGAAAGGGGGAAGCCGCCCTTCGGGTATCTAAGCCTGCGAAACCCGTCCAATGCAGTGGCTCCCCTCGCGCAGCACTGGTCTCACCTCCTGCATAGCGCTGGATTCACCGCAACGCACTGCCTCCTAATGACTCATGACTGATAGCAAATATTATGTCACAAGACAAAGAATTAGAAATCCAGATGCAGTTTCTGGAGGAAGCGACTGATTACCTGAATACCCTGGAAGGGGTATTGCTGGAACTCAATACCAACAGTCGTATCTCTCTAGAAAAAATGAATGCCGCACTTAGAGCTGCCCACTCAATCAAAGGTGGCGCAGGCATGATGGGATTTCGCGCCCTGAGTGATTTGGCTCACCGTTTGGAAGATTCCTTTAAAGTTTTAAAAACGAGAAAAAACTCTTTAGATATTAACACGGAGTTGCAAAGTTTATTGTTATCTGGAGTAGACTGGCTACGTCAGATAGTGGAATTCTTATCAGAAGGTAATGCGATAGAGGAGCAGTGGTTATCGACTTTCTGTTATCCAGTTTTTGAAGAACTGCATGCGCGTTTAGGTGATCCAACTCCAGAGGATGCAGCAACTATGCTGTCTCCAGAAGATGGGCAAGACATCATTCCTTTACTGTTTCAAACAGAAGTAGAAGGATGTTTGCAACGCTTAGAATGCGTGTTGGCAGATAGTGCACAACCCTGTTTAAAAGAAGAAGTTGCGATTATGGCAGCTGAGTTAGGTGGTTTGGGTGAAATGCTGCAATTACCAGCTTTTACTCAACTTTGTGAATCTGTGGCAAACCACTTAGAAGCAGCCCCTTCCTCTGAGATTGAAACAATTGCCCGTGTGGCATTGGAAGCATGGCGGCGATCGCAAGCGTTGGTGATGACAAATCAACTAGATAGCTTACCAACAGAAATTCAGCTAGAGGATTTGGCTTTTGAAGCTGCAGCATATACTCAAACAGAATTGCTACAAGTAGAAGTAGCACCCCTGCTAGATCCAGAAACAGAAGTTGCCGAAACAGACATTCTGCAACCAGAAGAAACACAAGAAACTTGGTTGGATCGTGAAATCATTGCAGCTGATTTTGAAGCTTTAGAGGCAGCTTTTGCTGATGAGAGTAACGCTCAAGTTGAAGTGCCACCAAATCCGGAACCAGTTGTTGCTCAAGAAATTCCCACAACAAATTACAAATTTGTTGAACCGAAAGCCGAACAAACTGTTGGTAACAACAATAAGAGTGAACCTCAGGAAAATACAGTTCGAGTTCCTAGCAAGCAACTTGAGCAAATTAATGATTTGTTCGGGGAACTGATTATTCAGCGCAACGGATTGAATCTACAACTTGAGAGGTTACGCAAACTGATTCGTAATTTGAATCAGCGAGTGCAAGTTCTCGGCAGGGAAAATCAGCAATTACGTACAGCTTATGACAGGATAGCAACTCAGAGTGTGCTGTCATCTAGTGTTCCATTCCTGGCATTGCCACCAACTCAAAACGTGGAGGATTTCATCGGATTTGACGATGAGAACCAGACACAACGCCGGTTTGATTCTCTAGAAATGGATAGCTATAACGAATTAAACCTGCTTTCTCAGGAAGTGATGGAAACCATCGTTCAAGTGCAAGAAGTCACAAGTGACATTCAACTTGGTCTTGACGATACAGATTTGTTTGCCCGCAAACTCACCAAAACATCCAAGCAGTTGCAAAGAAAGCTGACTCAAGTACGGATGCGTCCGCTATCTGATATTGTTGATCGCTTTCCCAGGGCTTTGCGCGACCTGTGTGTAGAGTACGGCAAAAACGTGCAACTGAAAATTGAGGGTGCTGGAGTGTTAATTGAACGTAACATCTTGGAGGCTTTAAATGAGCCTTTAATGCATATGTTGCGAAATGCCTTCGATCATGGTATCGAAGATCCACCAACACGTCGCGCCTGCGGTAAGTCAGAACAAGGATTAATTGAGATTAAAGGCGCGCATCAAGACAATCGCACAATCATTACTCTAAGAGATGATGGACGTGGGATTCCATTAGACAAAATCCGTACTCGTGCTATAGCTATGGGGTTAGAGCCTAGTCTCATAGCACAAGCTACTGATGAAGAACTGCTATCGCTCATTTTTGAGCCAGGATTTAGCACCTCTGACCAAGTCACAGCCTTGTCTGGTCGCGGTGTTGGTATGGATGTGGTTCGCAGTAACCTCAAACAAGTACGGGGGGATATCAAAGTTGATACGGTAGCAGGGAAGGGGACGACTTATACGATATCAGTGCCGTTTACACTGTCAGTCGCAAGAATCCTACTAATAGAAAGCAACCGAATGCTTTTAGCATTTCCCACAGATGTGGTTTCAGAAATATTCTTGCTGAATCATGAGCAAGTGTTCACAATGGCGAGCAGCGAAGTCCTTAATTGGCAAGGAACCATGTTACCCTTAGTTCGTCTCGGTCGGCATTTAGAGTTTAATTGCCCCCGCTACGACAACCCAAACCTAGAAACTCCCCCTGCAATTAACGCCTCTAGCATACTCATCGTCAACCAAGGTAATCAACCAGTGGCGGTGCAAGTAGATCGTTGTTGGGGTGAGCAAGAAGTTGCTATCCGTCAAGTTGAAGGAAATATACCTTTACCTAGTGGCTTTAACAACTGTACAATTCTGGGTGATGGTCGGGTAGTCCCACTGGTGAATGCCAGCGAGTTACTTTACTGGATTGTTACCAACAAACGCACGCCTAGAACAAATCAACTACCATCGCCAAGGTTAAAGACCGTTTTCCTGACGCCAGCCGATGACCAATCACTGCTGCCAATTAATCAAAAAGGTACGGTTTTAATTGTAGATGACTCAATTAATGTCCGGCGCTTCTTAGCCCTGACTCTAGAAAAAGGAGGGTATCAAGTAGAACAAGCTAAAGATGGTCAAGATGCGCTAGAAAAACTTCAGAGTGGTTTGAGAGTTCAGGCTGTTATTTGTGATATTGAAATGCCTCGTGTTGATGGTTATGGCTTTTTAGGTCGGATTAAATCAAATACTGACTTTAGAGATATACCAGTCGCTATGCTAACCTCTCGTAGTAGTGATAAACATCGTCAATTAGCAATGCAGTTAGGTGCTAGAGCTTACTTCTCCAAACCTTACAATGAGCAAGAATTACTGAAAACTTTGGATGAAATCATTTTTCCTCTAGCAGGAGCTTCTAACTAAAGCATCATGCTGAAAGTTATAAATTAATACCAAGTTGCAATTCCCAGGTAGCACCTGGGAATTGCGTAAGCGCAAATAGGACTGCTATATATTAATGTTAAAAATCTTTAGTATATTAAAAATAATTCACACTTAATCTATCAAACCATTACTGCTTTGTTCCCCAAAAAAGTACAAATTTTATCTATCTGTAGATTGATCATAGATGCTTAAATAGAAAAAATATTTCAGCCCACAGGACGATTCACCTTTGTAGTATTAAAAGTAGAAAAAAGATTAGGTTGAATCTTGACGAAATTGAAATGGTGGTCGCAACCAAGCTTTGAAACATAAAAGTACAGCTACTTTTTAACACTCTTGTTGGGCGAAATTAAAGCAGGCTTTTCTTTCAAAGTTAAGATTAGTTTGCAACCACTGCTCAAAACTTTTTCGGTAGATACCAAATCAGGTAAGCTATAGTGTATCCAAGATTCATGACAGGCAGCGTCTATAATGCTACCCTGCCAATCTCTCAAACTATGCGTGTATTTTGGATAACCATTACTTTGGAGGAGTTTCAATGAAGAATATTGGTTTTGGTTTATCTGTGTTGCGTCCAGTACGGTTTCTGATTGTTGTATTCACTTGTGCCTTGCTGATTTTCTCTAATGCGTTTCCTGCTGCTGCAATAGGTACCCAAAAGAGCAGTCCTGAAAAAGGTGAAACGCAGCTACTCGAAACTCAGAAAGAAACTGACAAAGCCACTGCAAAACCACCTCTTGGATTGGAAGAGACAACAAAAAAAGCAAACGAGGGACTGAACGAGATTCAGGGTTCGGCGGATGTTAATAAAATGAATCGTCCTGATAATTCCCCGGCTGCAACTTCGGCGGAAGATAAAGTTGAGGGTTTTTTGGAAAAAATCACAGGTAAGAAGTAAGCATAATTTCCTACTTTCCATACCTTTTCATTAAACCAAGGTGTAGTTTTTCAATTTGGGTGTAACAAATAATTGTTGCTCAATGTTCTCGGGTTTTGAGCAGTTAATTTTTGATTTCACCATTGGGTAGACATCTCGATTTGTAGATTGAGATGTCTATTTATATTTAGTTATAAAAAACAATCTTTCCTTAGATTGATGAGGGTACGAGTTTAATTTGTAAAGGTTAATGAAGAAGCGAGCTAAGGGACTTAAAGTTATGCGCAAGTTAAACATTGGTTTGACAGATGAACAGCGTCAAGGTGTAATTGATCTGTTGAACAAAGATTTGGCAGATGCCTATCTGCTGTTGGTAAAAACTAAAAAGTTCCACTGGGACGTGGTCGGACCTCAATTCCGCTCTCTTCATCAGCTTTGGGAAGAGCACTACCAAGTACTGACTGAAAATATCGATTCTGTAGCTGAGCGAGTGCGTGCTTTGGGTGGTTATCCTATTGGCACAATGGAAGGATTTCTCAAAGTTGCCAGTCTCAAGGAAGCAGGTGGTAACGTTCCCACAGCAACTGGTATGGTCACTCGATTGGTGGAAGACCATGAGCAGATTATTCGCAATTTGCGGGATCATATAGATCAGTCCAGTGAGAAATTCCATGACGAGGGAACTGCTGACTTCCTAACTGGATTGATGGAAGGGCATGAAGAGATGGCTTGGATGCTACGCTCATTTATTGAAGGGCAAGACCTACAGTCAGATGGTTCACAGGCGTTAGGACAAACAAAAACTCCTGTAGGTGTATAATCTGTGTTGGCGATACAGCATAAATTCAGTCAACAGTAAAGAGTTTTGCGGCGTATGGTGAGACAACCTGCCGCTTTGAAGGCAGATTGTCACCCAATCAAAGATACGCTCGCTCCCTCCCTCCCTCAGTAATAACTAATAGAGCTAAGGTGTGAATTTAAATTGGCAGATTGAGGTATGAGTAAATTTCTTGCATCTACCCCCTCAGTCTGTCAACTGGAAAAGCAAAAAGGAGTGTTCAAGTGGCAGAAGGATATAAGGCAGAGCGTACTATCTCAGCTATTTTTAAAGAGCAAAAGCAAGTTGATGACGTTATTCGGCGTTTATTAGACCGGGGTGTGTCCAGAGACCATATTTCGGTTATGGGCAGAAATTTTCAATCAGAAACCCGAATTGCTGGTTTTATTAGCAAAAGAGACGTCATACTGGGAGGTTTGAGAAGCGGAGCAATCTTTGGTTCCTTATTCGGTTCCTTCCTCAGCTTGCTCACAGGTGTAGGCGTACTGTTTATTCCCTTTGTCGGTCCAATTGTCGCAGCAGGTCCCATTGGTGCAGTGCTGTTAGGAGCTGCAAGTGGTGCGATCGCCGGAAGTGCAGGTGCAGGTTTAGTATCTGTTTTGACTACATTGGGAATGCCAGAAGACAAAGCAGCAGTTTACCAAACCCGCTTAGAGGCTGGTGAATTCTTACTGATGGCAGAAGTGCCAGGAGATCGCTCTGGAGAATACCAAATCCTGATTGAAAGTGCTGGTGGTGAAGAAGTCAACACAATTGAACAAGCGCTACCTCGTGCTTGTGCTGGTGGCTGCAACGGTCCAGAGGATTTATCTCCAGAAATTCGCTCTCATCTTTCTACTGAAGCGCAGCGTACATTCATTGAACGTTATAACACTGCAATAAAAGAGACAAATGATGAATCTAAGGCTGAACAAGCAGCCTGGGAAACTATTCATCAACAATATGATGAAGATGAAAATGGTGTCTGGTCAAAGGCAAAAACAACTGTTTAGCAAATAGTTATGAGTCATGAGTCATGAATAAAATATTCTAGACTTTTGACTCCTAAGTTTGACCTATTTTTCAAGGCAATTTATAACTAGTCACTCTTATTGTTAACTGACCTTGGCGCGGATCACGCTTAAAGATAAACGCTCCTTGTTCTTTTTCACCACTAGATAAAAAGTCAATCTGTATATCCCCCGTTTCTTTTACTTCGCCGTTAATTTCCAACTGGGCCATAATCTGAACAGATTCGGCTGTTTCTCCTCCAGTATTAACTACCTCGAAGGGAATATAAAATTGTCCATCAGCTTCCCGAATTGTCTTGTTACTAACACCAAGGACAGGAGGTTGATGTTTTTCGTTGAGCCAAGTATAGCCTACCAAACTCACAATGACTGCCAGGATCAATGAAGCAGCACCGAAAGTTATCCATTCTGCAAGTGTTCTTTTCGGTTGCTGTTGTTCTTTTTTGTGATCATTAGATTCATTTGCTTGACTCATACTGCTAACCGTCCTGCTGCACCTCCGATACTCGCAGGTAATCCCAGCAGCAAAGTATATTCCAGCCAAATTGTCCAGGGATCGCTAAAGGTCAGCTTTTGAAAGAACCACAGCATAAAAGCTGCTGCTAGTAGCGACACTAAGTATGCCATAATAGTTTCGCTAAATGGTGTTTGGAAAATTCCTTGTTGCTGCCTGCGCTTTTGCTGATCTGAAAAACCTGCCTGAAACACAACGCCATAGGAAATAAGTATAGATGTAGCAATAATTGCTAAAAGCCAGGGCGGTGTTACCGCTGCTGCTAGCATAGGAATTTCGTCTGTTGGCGCGATGTTAAATGCAATGACAGTTGCACCAATCAAGGTTGCACCTATATCGGCAAAGGTAGCGTGTAACTCATCAGGTTTCCTTCCGCTTTCGTCGCTTGCTTGATAACCCGTTCGCCCTTGCCCATCAGCATCACGAGTATCTCCTAATAACTGGTTTGCTAATGCCACGCCTAAGGTAAATGGTACACCTTCAAAGACGATTTTACCCAAAGCTTCCTTCATCGAAGTTTCAGGTGTTAGTTCTTGCATTAACAGCAGCATTAAGGCGGAGCAAACCAATCCAATTCCCATTGCTTCTATAGTATCTGTGAGTGATCCATAGGGTGGAGAGTTTCGTTTACTTCTACGAAAACCTTCTGTCCGGTTCAGCAAGAAAACTACCAGAAACATCAAGGCGATCGCCAACATGATCATTGATGGTTTTGCCAGTGATCCTATCCACCAAACCTCCATTGTGTAGAGCAAAGGGATACCAAATAGAAAGCCTCCACAAGCACCCCGAATAATATCATTAATATCGTTTTTCCAGACATTTTTCCGGCGCTTTCTTCCGATACTCATAGTTTGTTAGTCATAAATACTTGACTAAATACTTTTCTTTTTATGTAGATACTAATCTATCAGTAAGCTGTATAAACATCTCAGATTATATTTGCTCAACTGATTAACTATTTTTTTCTTAACAGTCTATATTTCTATCCTGAGTGTCCATAACTTATGAGGTGAAAACAATATCTCTAATTTTTTTATATACGTACTTACATTTAGAGTGTTGCATCTACCGTCAGATAGGATATTTGATGAATATATCTAAAATACTCTTTTGGTATGAGAGATTTAAAACAAAACTGCTTTTTATGTATACGCAATATCTTTCTTAAGATAGGTACACATCAAAGTTAAGTCTGATACTATATGAAGCATGCGCACATAATACCTAAAACTAGAGGTGTCATATGAGTACTGAAGATAAAAGTGCTGAAAACAGAATAGAAGCAACAGCGAAAAACATCGAAGGCAAAATTCAAGAGGTAATTGGTAATATAACAGGAGATCCAAAACAAAAAGCTGAGGGTAAAGCAAAGCAAGCAGAAGCTCAAGTTAGACACACTGCTGAAAACATCAAAGATGAACTGAAGAAAAATTTATAGAATAGTATATTCCTCTTGTCATCCAACTGGGTAACGTCGTTAATTAACTAAAGGTTTTACGAAGTAAAAAACTCCACTGTTTTTATTCGCAGTGGAGTTTTTTAGTAATTTTAAGCAAAAAACAAAAAAGGTTAGCCCTAAGAATTTGGCTCTAACCATTCTTTTTACTGTCATTGAATTAAACAGCACTGCGACGAGTAATTAAGCCCCAAATGAAGATAGCAACCATTGCTCCAATTACAGCAACAATTAAACCAGGAATACTTAAGGCGGCTGCGGTTAGTTGAAGGCTTCCAGTTTGTAAGAAGGTAACGAGACTGCCTCCAACAAAAGCTCCGATTATACCTAAGATCATTGTAGCGAGAATTCCACCACCTTGAGTACCAGGATAAATTGCCTTAGCAATTGCTCCTGCGATGAGACCAAGAATTACCCAAGCAATAATGTTCATAACTGTATTTTTCAAATTTCTAACTATACAACGTATCTTATCAATATAAAATTGACTAGATCTTCTATCCTAAGTCCAATAACTGTTCTGTCGTAAGAGATAACTGTGATAAATTCTAGTATGACTTGCCTTTTGTTAAGACACTACATCTATTTCTTAAAGAGCAGCCAATCTAATTGTAAAGTGTAGAGCAATACAATGTTTTTTGTTTCAAAGAGTTTTTGCTCAACTTGAGGAGTTGGATTGTTTAACGACTCAAGAAACTGTTCTGATGACTGATATGATGAAACAAAGCACGCACGTTAGAGGAAGTGCAAAGTAGACACTTAGACACTTGGAACTGTTGTTAATCATTCAATCTGTTCTGAGATTGTGACTGGGATGGGCAAAACTCTACAGTGCATTTCCTCTTGGAAGTAGGGTGCTGAGTGTGTGATTTAGATTGGGCTAATATGATAATTGACCGTTACATAAATCATACTCAGAATTAGTCTAAGCTTATCAAAGCTATGCAACAAAGTCTGAGTTTCGTTTACTTCCTGCAACAGGACTGGCAACATTGGCGTTAACCAGTCCACAGGCTAACGCTGTCTAACTGACAGCTATTAAAAAATTGCTTTTGAGGGGCTACTTACTATCCTCTGTCTGTGGAGCTTGCACTAAGCCCCAAAGAAGTGCGCTGCGCAAACGGCTGTGGCACGTTTATCAAACGCCAGTTGTTTGCTGGAAGGGTTATCCTCTGACGGCACGGTTATTAACCGTTAATGTGTTGACTATATTAGCATCTTTTAGCTATACCTACTCAAAATTGACTATCTTTTCGGTTACAGTTCCATACCCTAGATAATCCAAAGTCGCGTATGCTTTATGCTACAAGACCGGAACGTAAAGCTCGAACGGCAGCTTGGGTACGATCATCGGCACAAAGTTTATTTAGGATGTTGCGAACGTGGGTTTTAACGGTACCAACTGTGATGTATAGTCTCTCAGCAATCTGTCCGTTACTACATCCTGCTACTATTAACTCTAGAATCTCCAGTTCTCGTTGTGTGAGTGGATAAGTTTCCAAAACTTGCTCGTACTCTGATGGCAGCGCTTCGATTTTGACAGTTTTTGGCAGTTCAGATGGCTGATTTTCTGGAATACCTTGCCGCATTTGCTGCAACACCACGTTGGCGATCGCCGGATCAATCCAGGAGTTTCCTGTGTGAGTCGCTTGAATTGCTTCCGTCAACTTATCTATGCTTGTATCCTTCATATAATAAGAGTCAGCTCCAGCTGCAAAAGCAGCAAGTACTGCATCTTCTGAATGATCCATCGTTAAAACAAGGATTTTGGTTGCTGAATCACCCGTCTGTTTTTGGAACTCTCTAAATCTTCGGGTAAGTTCAATTCCATCAATATCGGGCAAACCAATATCCACAACAGCTACATCTGGCTTAGCTGTTTCCAAAAGTTTTAATCCTTTTGTTCCATTTGGTGCTTCACCTATAACTCTAAGTGTGCTGCTCGACTGTAATGCAGCCTTTAGCCCCATTCTAGTCAAGTCATGATCCTCAATTAAAACAATACTAATTTCACTCATAATTACACTCACTACTTTAGGGGACTGCATCTGTCGATATCTGACATTTTGCAGATTGTTTTTTTTATTTTCCAAAACCAAAGATAGATGATATTTTATCAAACTTGCATCCACCGATAGAAATAAGGAGTTTTCTCTCCTCTTGCTATTTTATACAGACAAATATCTTGTTTGGCATATATGGGTAATTTCTCAAAAATTTTCAAATATAGTCGGATAATTGTGCAAATTTCCACTAGTTCTCCTTGTGATAATGCATCCTCAATTGACTAGACGGATGAAATTTATGAACTTTAACTACAGTTTATATTTTTCCTCATCAGTAAGTTAGAGTTAGTTATTTGTTACCAGTCTAAAACGAATAAATAACAACAAATGATTTTTTTTCTAAAATCATTATTAAAGTTAGTTGACAAAATAAGCCTTTAATGAATATAAATTATCAGTATACTTAGTCAATAGGCACACTACCGCCTGTTGCACAAGCAAGTGCATCAATGGAAGCTCTTATCAACGGCTTGCTAGCATAATCCTGAGTTGGCAGCACCCAAATTCAATTGTCTGATGAGAAGGAGCTGCACACCATTGTGGCTCGTGAGTTCTAAAGCTGTGAGTTTTTTGTTAGTCATATGTAGTTCTGACTAATGGCTGAAGGCAGGTGTTTGAGTGTCAATTTATAATTGTACTGAAAAATGCTCGGTACGTTATTTGACTACGGCTTTGTTCTGATTTCCACATAAACAATTATTTTTATGTTTGCGAGTCGTGTTTCTTGTTGTGCTTACTGCAATGACAGACTTACAGGATATCTCAAAAGTATCATTTTGTCATAATCAAGTGGAGCAAAGTCAGACTATTACTGCCAAGAGTTGTTTGTTCTTCTGGCTTCTCTTGAAGTATGAGTAGCGACTCCTAGCGCTTAGAACTTTATCCGATGCAAACTTCTCTGAGAGTACCCTTTCGTCACAAAGTATGACATTTTAGACTTCAAAAGACATTTTCTTACAGGCAAATAAGTTGCAATTCATTTAAGTTGCACGTTTTCCATTAGGCTAACCTTTTGTGATTGATAGTTTGTCTTGACAGAATTAGCAAAAAAGAATGCAAATTAGATGAATTTCACCTAATTTGTCATCTGAAATTCCGGTGATTTATAGAAATCAGCTAGAGTGTGCGTAGAGCAGATTGTATGAGATTAAAGGATATGTTAAAAAAATGATTAACATACTACTTGTGGAGGATGACGAACTCGATGTTGTGAATATGGAACGAGTCTTCAAAAAAGTTAAGGTCACAAACCCACTTTTTGTTGCTACCAATAAAATCGAAATATTAGCAATAATGAGAAACTAGCAAAAATTTCTGTCAAGCGATCCTTAATTTTGCTAAATTTGAATATGCTTGAAATGCGAGGTGTAGACTTACTTCAACAATTACGTTGCCATCCTCTATGGAAAACAACTTCTGTGGTAGTTATGATAACTTAAAACCAGGATAAAGAGGCGTAGAGACTTCTAAGCTAAATATATCGCAGCTATATCCTCAAACCTTTTACTTTCAATTGCTTGATTAAACTTATGGCAACACTAAAAAAATATTGAATATCGTGCAATATGCCGTAATCTACCAATTTTTCCGGAATTTTAAGTTTGAGGCGAGTAATTAATCGTTGCTAGTTATCAAATGTTGATTATGTTACCATCCGACAGCAACCATAAAATATAAAATAATTTCAACGTTATACATCTGCTGCCAAGAAATAAGAAATCATAGAAAGAAAAACAATTTATTTAATGGCGATGGCTAAAAACAATGGAAGAAAAACTAAAGATTTTAATTATAGATGATGATGAAATAGACCGCATGGCAGTACGTTGTATCCTCAGCAAAACAGGCGTTGAAATGGAAGTGTCTGAGGTGGGCGACTTAAGAAGTGCGATCGCTCTTTTGAGTGATACTTTATATGATTGTGTCTTTCTCGACTATTGTTTACCAGACCAAGACGGTTTAAGTCTACTCCAAAACCTGCGTTTAAACAATATCGAAGTGCCTGTTATCGTTTTGACAAGTCATGAAGATGAACAGATAGCAGTTGAATTGATGAAAGCAGGTGCTGCTGATTGTATATCCAAGTCATCGAGGTTGTCGTCGGAAATTTTGCTAAAGCTTTTGCGGAATGCGATCCGCCTTCACCATGCAGAAATGCAAGTCGCCTTAGTTAATCAACAACTGCACCAAAGCAATGAACTCCTGATTCGTCAAAAGCAGGAACTGGAAGTACAGCGACAACATATAGAGTTACAAAACCTCAGGCTTATCGAAGCCTCACACCTCAAGTCGCAGTTTCTTGCAACAATATCTCATGAGTTACGGACTCCGATGAATGTGATCATTGGGTTTTCTCAGTTATTGTTACGTCCTAAGTTTGGTCAGTTAACACATCAGCAAAAAGATATGCTAGAGCGTATTCTCAGTAACGCTAAGCACTTGCTGATGCTGCTCAACCAAGTTATTGACTTTTCCAAACTAGAGAGAGGAAGGTTAGATTTCAAACCAGAAATATTTGATTTATCAAAGGTGGTGAATGCTACTGTGGAAGAGATACGTTCTCTAGCAGAGGAGAAAAATCTGTCTTTATTAATTCAAATGGACTTGCAAAACTCTCTGATGTTCAATGATCCAACACGCATACGGCAGATTTTAACCAACCTGCTTTCAAACGCTATCAAGTTTACAGAGTCTGGCAGTATAGCAGTTGAAGTGAAGGAACTACCAGAACTAAGAGTCGAGATTGCAGTTCATGATACTGGCATAGGTATTGCTTCTGCTGATTTACAAAAGATTTTTGAACCTTTTCGGCAAGTAGATCAAAGTATCACCCGCAAATATTCTGGAACAGGTGTGGGCTTGCCAATTATCAAAGCGTTGCTGCAAACGATGGGTGGTAACATCAGCGTGGAAAGTCAGTTGAATAATCATTCAGTCTTTCGGATTCAACTACCACGTCATATATCATCCTTAAGCCAAGAAGGTTCAGATCGAACATCAAACTTTACTCATGCTTCAGCCAGAAAACATTTTTGGAGACACCAAGCAATTCCTCGTTTTGCTCAAGAAGGTGCACACAGTAACAGTAGAGATAGTTAACGTTCTCCCCCAAACTTTAGTTTGGGGGATTGTTGGGCTGATCAGCCTATGTACAGATTTAGCTTGTTAAAATAAATAATTATGCTAGCAGAAGACAATTCTCAAGTCGAACATATACTTGCTGTTGATGATAATCCCGATAATCTCATCTTACTTGAAACAATTTTAGAGAGTGAAGGGTATAAGGTTGAGTTAATCTCCAATGGTATGGATGCTCTGGAGCAAATTGCCCAAGATCCACCCGACTTAATTTTATTAGATGTCATGATGCCAGAAATAGATGGCTATGAAGTGACACGCCGCATTCGTCAAAATCGAGAAATATCATATATTCCTATACTGCTAATCACAGCCTATCATGATGCGAGTGTTGTTGAAGGTTTGGATGCAGGAGCAGATGATTTTATTCGTAAACCATTCGATCATGAAGAATTGCTGGCAAGAGTACGATCAATGCTGCGCCTCAAGCACAGTATTGATGAACAACGAAAAATGGCACGACAACGAGAAGACTTTGTTTCACGTCTGACTCACGATTTGCGAACCCCGCTAGTAGCCGCAGATCGGATGCTTCATTTATTTCATGAAGAACTATTTTGTGCTATTTCGCCAGACATGAAAGAGGCGATATTCGCCATGATTCGCAGCAACCAGAACTTGTTGGAAATGGTGAACAACCTCCTAGAAGTCTACCGCTTTGAGGCAGGTAAAAAAAATCTTCAACTTGAAAGTTGCAATTTGCGGCAAATTGTAGAAGAAATTGTTCAAGAACTGACTCCTCTTGTGATTGAGAAGGGGTTAACTATCAATATAGACTCTAGCAACTTAGATCAAAAAGACGAAACAGCAGGTGTGCTTAAAGGCGATCGCTTAGAATTACGACGAGTCACAGCCAATCTAGTTGGAAATGCCATTAAATTTACAGATACAGGAAGTGTTAACATTCGCCTGTGTGAAACACCCGTCAAATCTGAAGGTAAAACTTGGGTGATCATTGAAGTCCAAGATACAGGATTCGGCATTGCTCCGGAAGATCAAGCTACAATCTTTGAGCGGTTTCGTCAAGGTAAAAATAAGCGTGCTGGCAGTGGCTTGGGATTGCATCTGTCGCAGCGTATCATTGAATCACATAAGGGAAGAATTGACGTTTTTTCTGAACTTGGTAAAGGCAGTGTATTTACTGTACGTTTACCTAAACAACCTTAAGTTGTTTTCATCTGTAAGTTCTTTATTCCCTGTGATCTGCAATTGCACTTTACGGGGATATATATTAGGCTTTACGCCTAGAGGTTCACAAAAGCTTATATAAACAGCGATGGTAAATACTGCATTTGGAAGGTGATTTTAGCAAATTTGACCAAATATAATGTTTTCAATAGTTCGGGATTCCCGAGTTTACTAGATTTGATAGTAAAGTTACACTACTATTGATAACTCAAAAAGTCAAGAGTGAATGTCGCTAGTCTGTCAACCCCAAATCTGAGTGACGCCTGAGAAATTAAGTAACTAATAGCTTATAACATCACTTTTTGACTTGTCGCTGGTGGTCTAAATCTCTAGGAAAAACAACAAGCACATGACTACACCAATACCTACTCGCGGTCAAGTAGAAAGAACTTTAGCACAACGTATTCAAGCCTTGTATCGTGACCAATTCGGTCATCAGCCTAGTAAAGTTACCTGTCAACTTTCGGATCACAATGTCGTAGTTATTATAGAGAATTCTATCACTAAACCAGAAAAATTGCTGCTTAAAACAGGTCATGAAGAATTAGCTGAAGAAGTTCGGTCAGACTTGGATGATGCAATTCAGCCACAACTCAAGGTATTAATTGAAGAAACTTTAAATGTTCCAGTGATAGAACTTTTAACTGATGCCACATTAGATACTGGTCGTACTGGCATTATTGCTATTTTGACAGATCAACCTACTATCCGCACTCCAACATCTGACTCTAACAAAGTTAGTACGACAACTTCATCTGATAGAAGTAACACTTCAAAATCCGCGTGATATGGTTAATCTTTAGATAGATTATAAGCTAAATCTGGATTCCACTCCTGACAAAGGTAATGGGCAACCAGAGCTTCTAAGTCTTCTATCATGTAGGGTTTACTGATGTAGTCGTTAAAACCTGCACTCAAAATGCGTTCTCTATCCTCTGTACTCGCTAATGCTGTCACCGCAATAACTACAATATGACTGGTTAGAGGTTCTTGTTTTAGAGAACGCACTATATCTATGCCACTAAGACCTGGTAATAAAATATCTAGCAGTATTAAGTCTGGTTGATACTCTTTTGCAACAAGTAATGTTGTTAAACCATCGTTTTGACTAATAAGCTTACAACCCAGGGATTCAAGGGTATAACTCAACAGCAGTAGGTTATCCTCATTATCTTCCACCGCTAATATTAAGGGTGGTTGAGAATTTTGCTTTTTTTGATGACTGAATAATTGTGCCTGCTTCATGTCTTCTCCAGAAGATTCATGTCAAACTCATAATCTGTCTTGAGAAAATAAACGAGGCACTCCGTAAGCGGTTAGGTAGCGCTCACATTAGACTGGCTCGCGTCTCAACTCTACCAAGTTGATTATCTTTGCTCACTCAATGAACTTTAAGGAAAGAATACCTCAAACAAAGAAGTGAGAATATACTTCCTCATTATAGGCAAAATGGACAAAAATGATAGCGAATAAAGTTATAAGCACTAAATATTTTTAACAATGATTTAATGTGAAATCCTTAAATATACATGTCTGCATGGCAGCCTGTGATACAAAGTTCACCAAACTGTTTGGTAAGTATTGGGTTATGAGCGTTTGGGTGTAGGTCGCAAACTATTACACCTCCAGACATCTTATTTTTCGTGTTGGTATAAAAATGAAAACTTTTTCTAGAGGCTTGACACATTTTGTAGTAAAAGTGTAACATACAAAGTATCAATAAACAAAAATAGAAAATTTATAAAGTAATTAGCCTAGTACGTTGGGCGCGGAAATAAAGTTAGCATACCCTTGGCGTGTGCGCAGCGTCTACAAGGAGGAGCAAAAAGCTTGTGATGTAAGCATGCGTGAATTCCGCCGTTGCGCACTAGTCGTTTCTCTGGGTACAGTTCCTTTTAAGTGATAAACGATGACTATAGCAACTTACACGTAAGTAGTTTATATTACGATAAAACTTTTGCCAAATCTCCCATATCAGGAGATGACAACTCCACCACTGCAGGACAACTGACAATATGGACTTTGAATACTATAGAAATGACGAAGGCGCTCCTGCTAATAGTAACCGTCAAAGTTTACTAGCAAGTGGCTGGCGACCCTTCCATAGAGAGTTGGACTGGGAGTTTGTATGGCAACTGTTGTGTCACGACAGGCAAGAATTTACGCAAAAAAGTTTTAATTTGGCAAGTAACTTCGCTGAGATATTGGGACGGAATAATTATACTTGGTGGGCTAACTTATTGAGTGTTGTCTCTGATAATACTCGTTATGAAGTAGAAAAATATTGGAATTACATCACACCCGATCCTCTATCACCAGACTATCGTTACAAAGATATTTTAAGTACGGAAACGCCTATCCTCCAATTTGTCAGCCGCAATAGCATTCCAATCGATTATGTTCTGAATCGTCTTCAAGAAATTACTGTATTGCGTGTTTTAGATGTGTTGGGATGTCCTGACATCATCACACAATATTATTTGGAACGAGATTTTTATTTTCCAGTTGAAAAATTTGTCAACTGGGAGCGTTTGGACGTTCTTAACACCGTTTATGCTTATTGGTCAAAAAATGACGTTTGGCTACAAATAAACTCTTTTGACAGGGGACGACGACAGTATACTTTATTAGGAAAAAATCTCGCGCCACTCATTAACAAAGCGACACATGATTTAGCAATTATGTTGAGTGGATATCAAACTCGTGTGGGTAAAGTTTACAGTCAATTTCCCATTCGGAGTTTTCCGGTCGATCTTCAAAACTTTACTGATTTAGTGCAGCAGGCAATTCTGAATCAGAAGCAGTTAGCAGTTTTGGTACATGGAGAACCAGGTACGGGTAAAACCGCCTGGACACAAGCAGTTGCTAAAGAGATTTTGGTGCCTTTGGGTTATGTGATTTTTATTTTGGATCATGATGCGATCGCCAACTTTGTCCCACCAACATATCTAGAAAGAATTTGCATCATTATTAACGAGGCAGATAACTTAGCACAAAACCGCGCGAGTGAAGTAGCGCAGTACAGTAACAAAACCGAACATATATTGAGTTTACTAGACGGCACGCTGTACCAAAGTGTGATTGATGATTCTGGTATTCATATACAGCAGCAGTTAGTTGTTTTGATGACTTGTAACACCACAGAAAGATTAGATCCAGCAATGTTACGTAAGGGAAGAGTGGATTTGATGTGTGAGTTTACGCAACGATTTGTTTAAAAGCTCGGTTTTTCTAATTAGTTTATGAGCAGCGTAACTGGCGAAGTAAATTCTCATGTGTGACGACATGACAGCAATATCTAAGATGAAAGTTAATCGATTTGAGGATGCAAATCAATTTTACGAGCGGGTGAAAGACTACTTGCTGAGTCACGAAGCATTGCATATCTTGTTACTAAGAATTTGCAACACCTTGATTCATCATCCACAACGGTATGATTGCCAACCCTACTTGGCGACTGTAGAAATGGATGGAAATCTTGTTTCAGTAGCAATGAGAACACCACCTCGTAGGTTGCTCTTATCAAAGGTAGAAAAGTTTGCAGCAGTGGAGGCGATCTGCGCGGAGCGCAGCAGCGAAGCTATCGCCCAAGATTTGCACTCTCATCAGGAGCAGTTACCAGGTGTTAGTGGTTTGGCTACGGAAGCTTTTGCCTTTGCTCAAGCTTGGCAAAGTGTTACAAATCAGTCCTACAAACTGGATAAGCAATTGAGAATTCATCAACTCGACAAAGTGCAGCCAATTTCTAGATCGGGTGGATACTTGCGCCTGGGGACTGAGGATGAGTACCTCCTATTACTAGACTGGTATAAAGCATTTGCAATAGAAGCCTTTGGATCTCTTCAAGGAGATGAAGAACGCAGTCTAGAACATTACCTGAGCCAGAAAACTCTGTATATTTGGCAGGATGAAGTATCCGTATCAATGGTTTGTGGTAAAGTTTCAACTCCTAATGGTGGTTGGATAGGACCTGTGTATACTCCAAAGAATTACCGAAGAAAGGGTTATGCCACTTCTTGTGTGGCGGCTTTGAGTCAAACCCTTCTGGATCAGGGATGTCGATACTGCTTTTTATTCACAGACTCAGCAAACCCAACTTCAAACCACATTTACAAAACCATCGGCTACCAAAGAGTGGCAGATTGGAACGATTACTCTTTCACCGAAAACAAAGCCGTCAATGTCACAGCATAATTCTGTCACCATCACTGATGTAGAAGCCGCCGCCAAGCGTTTAGCTGGTATTGCCCATCGCACCCCAGTTCTTACCTCCAGAACTGTGAATAATCGCACCAACGCTCAGGTGTTTTTCAAGTGCGAGAACTTTCAACGTACAGGATCTTTCAAATTTAGAGGTGCATACAATGCACTGTCACAGTTGTCTGAACAAGAGAAGCAAAAAGGCGTTTTGACTTTTTCTTCTGGAAATCATGCTCAAGCAACAGCACTTGCTGGACAACTGCTCAACATTCCCACTACTATTGCGATGCCTGATGATGCTCCAGCCGTCAAGTTATCTGCGACTCGTGGATATGGCGGTGAGGTGGTTTTGTATAATCGCAAGCAAACCAACAGAGAAGAATTAGCCCAAACACTATTAACCGAGCGAGGAGGTGTGATGATTCCTCCTTACGACCATCCTCACATTGTGGCAGGACAAGGTACAGCTGCTAAAGAACTTATTCAAGAAGTTGGTGAACTGGACTTGCTGCTCGTTTGTTGCGGTGGTGGTGGATTACTTTCTGGTTCCGCCATTACAACCAAAGCCGTATTACCCAACTGTCGGGTGATAGGAGTAGAACCAGAACTTGCTGACGATGCGACACGTTCTTTTCACACCAAAACCCTACAAACTGTTCATAATCCAGAAACCATTGCTGATGGTGCTCGTACCCCTTATTTAGGTAAAATAACTTTCCCACTGGTGCTGCATTATGTCGATGATATGGTCACGGTATCAGAAGAAGCGATTCTACGCACCATGTTCTTTTTGTGGGAACGCCTCAAAATTGTTATTGAACCGACTGGGGTGTTAGCCGCAGCGGCTTTGTTGGAAGGAGTGGTGAAAGTACAGGGGGCTAGGGTTGGTGTAATTATTAGCGGTGGAAATGTGGATTTGGCGAAAGTCGGTCAATTGTTTATCAACTAGGGGTGTAAGGGGGTGTTAGCGCAGCGAGCCGTAGGCTGGGTGTAAGGGGTAGGGGATGTAATTAGTGGGTGCACCGAACTAAGGGTGTAAAAGGATATGCCCGAAGGGCATTGTACCCCAGAGTTTAGGGGGTATGGTGCACATAATCCCTTGTTATCCCTTAAACCCCTACACCCTACACCCTTACACCCTTAGCTTTGATCAACTAATTATTCAATAATATGGAAGTAATAAGCAGCTACAAGGAAATTGATAGCCAGTAGGAACACTGCCCAACCTACACGAAAGGTATAAGGAGCTTTAGCTCCACTTTTAGCAATGTCTTCGCCTACTTTAGCAGCAGTAGCATTAGCAGCAGCTGTCTTAGCATCAGCAGTCATTGTGTTCTCTCCTATTTAAAGACTTCTTAACAAATACCAAAGAGCTGTCATATATTGCCAGATTCTTCAAGAATATTTTTGTAGACTTTGCAGCACAAATCAGCAAAAATAAACAAAATGTAGCACAAAGTCTTTTTGAGGATGGTTTAATGGTGGGAACTTTACTCCTCAACGCCTGCGTGGTAAGAACTGCGAACTAGAGGACCAGAACGAACATGGCTAAATCCCATTTCTTGTGCTACCTTGCCTAATTGATCGAATTCTTCAGGTGTCCAATATTTTTGGACGGGTAAATGTTCCAAGGAGGGACGCATATACTGACCGATTGTGATGCGATCGCACCCCACCTCACGAAGATCCACCATTGCCTCAACAACTTCCTCAACCGTTTCCCCGTGTCCTAGCATCAACCCTGACTTGGTGAGAATGCAAGAGTCGATTTCTTTAACGACTTGCAACACAAAAAGCGAGCGATCGTACTTCGCTCCTCGGCGGACTGGTCCTTGTAACCGTTGCACCGTCTCAATATTGTGATTAAAACAGGCTGGTTTCGCCTTCACTACCTTATATATACGCTCACGTTGACCTTGCTGTCCAGCACCCGCACCACCCCAAAAATCTGGTGTCAATACCTCAATTTGAGTTTCTGGGTTTAGCTGTCGGATAGTTTCCATTGTCTTGACAAAATGACCTGCTCCTTGATCTGGCAAGTCATCTCGTGCTACAGAAGTCAGCACAACATAACGCAATCCTAAAAGCTGCACTGCTTGTGCGACCTTTTGCGGTTCTTCAGAGTCAAGAGGCATGGGGGCATGACTTTTATCTACTTGACAAAAAGCACAAGCTCTGGTACAAACTGCACCCATAAGTAAGAAAGTTGCAGTTTTTTGAGAGTAGCACTCCCCTCGGTTCGGACAGCGCCCCTCTTCACAAATCGTGTGAATTTGGTGCTGCTTGATAATACGCTGTACTGTAGAAAGTTCGCTGGCTTTGCCTATTGAACGACGCAACCACGTAGGCATTGCCCTTATTTCTGATTTCAGTTCGGCTTTTTGTGAAGAAGTCATAAGTATTTAAAATCTTTGTAAACAATAGTATCGGAGTGAGATAGTCAGGGAAATACTCTCTTTCTTATTGTTTGAAATGTAACCATGATACAAGTCGAGAGCAAAAACGATACTTAATACATTTGATATTGTGTTTTCTCCGAAAAAATACTCTCCCCTAAATCAAGAAAAGATTGAGTATAGTGTGTTAATTGGCGAAACCAGTATCTAAACCTAAATTTTTTATTACAGCAAAAACTCGTGGTAACTCATAAAATTTTAGTTATCGATGACACTACTGTTGTCCGGGTAAAAGTACGGGAAATGTTGCCACCAGGCAACTTCCAAGTGTTGGAAGCAAGAGATGGTCTTGAAGGATTAAATTTCATCCGTCAAGAAAAACTCAGCCTGATTCTTTTGGATTTCGTGCTACCTAAAGTGAGTGGTTGGGAAGTTTTCCAGGAGATTCAATCCCAGCCAGGTCTAAAAAAAATTCCTCTAATTATTATGTCTGGTCGAAAAGAAGAGGTGAGAGAAAAAATTTCAGAACCTTTTGAATTTTTTGAATTTCTCGAAAAGCCTTTTGACCAGAAGCAACTAATTGACGCGATCAAATCAGCGACAAAAAAGGCTAAACAGCCACGTCAAGAACCTGCTGAACTCTTAACAGTATCTGCTACAAATACTCGAAGAATGACGACTTCTAATGAGGCAGGAGCAACTGCCGACATTCAAATATTAAATCAAAAAATCGCTAACATGCAAGGAGAAATAGATAGTTTGAATAAACAGTTAGTTCAGGTTGTCACCTTTATTCAACAGAAAATCAAATAATAGGAAATGCTTAGAAAGGGGTGTAAGGGTGTAAGGAGAGCCAGTGCCTTGGGGAGCCAGTGCTTGATGAGGGTTTCCCGACAGAGGTATCTGGCGTTCGGGTTTTCCGACTTGTAGACGCCCTCCGGCCGGCTTCCCGATAGCCGTAAGGCGTGGCGTTAGCCATAGGGTAGCACAAGCGCGTTGTGAGGGTGTAAGGGGAAAAGAGAAAATTGTATTTTTGTACACCTTAGCCTATAACTAATGGGTTCAAGCCCCCACTAATTGTTTCCCTTACACCCCTAGTCGTTGAGTAACTTACTCGTTGTTCATTGCACTTACTTGAGTGGTCACAACTGTTGTCGGTTGCAAAATTGAAGTATGAGCGATGGAATTGTTAGCCAGAGTAAATATCGGATTTGACAAGATTCCAGCGATGGAGGTGGCGACTAATGTCGCGATCAACCCTACTTGTAAAGGTCTATATCCCGGCAAATTCCAACGTACTTCTGGATAATTCTTCACCACCTCAGACATTTCATGAGTTTCTTTAACAACCATCATCCTAACCACGCGGATGTAGTAGTAGATGGAGACGACAGTGGTGACTAAGCCTAGCAAAACTAACCAGTACTGTCCAGCTTGCCAACCTGCCCAGAACAGGTAAATCTTACCGAAAAATCCGGCTAGTGGTGGAATACCACCCAACGACAGTAGGGAAATACTTAACCCCAGTGTCAGGAGTGGGTCTTTATGATATAAGCCAGAGTATTCCACAATTTGGTCAGTTCCTGTGCGCAGGGAGAACAGAATCACGCAGGTAAAGCCGCATAGGTTCATGAACAGGTAGACCAGTAGATAAAATACCATGCTGGCATATCCTGCTTGTGTGCCTGCAACTAAGCCAATCATGACGAAGCCGGCTTGACCGATGGAAGAATAAGCCAGCATCCGTTTCATGCTGGTTTGAGCAAGGGCGACGACGTTACCCAACACCATACTCAAGACGGCGAGGGCGGTGAAAACAAACTTCCATTCGTCAGCAACGAGAGGGAAGGCTGTTGTCAGCAAGCGAATCGCTAGGGCAAACCCAGCTGCTTTGGAACCAACTGATAAAAACGCAATCACTGGGGTGGGTGCGCCTTCATAAACATCTGGTGTCCATTGGTGGAAAGGTGCAGCGGAGATTTTGAAGCCAATACCTGCAATCACGAAAACTAGAGCAATCACTAAACCTAGAGATTGACCAAAACCAGATATGGCAATTTCGCTTGCGATCGCACTCAGTTCAGTCTCTCCACCTGATAAACCGTACAACAGCGAAACTCCATACAAAAACACTGCTGTACTCGAAGCACCAATCAACAGATATTTCAGCGCTGCTTCGTTAGAGCGGGGGTCACGCTTGGTGTAACCTGTGAGCAAATAAGAGGAAATACTCAGGCATTCTAGAGAGATGAAAATCATCACCAACTCACTAGCCCCTGATAGAAACATTCCTCCCAGAGTAGCAGTTAGCAAAATCGCGATGAATTCGGCTAAAGGGGTACCACTTTGTTCAACGTAGCGAATTGACATCAAAATGGTGACAGTGGCAGATAATGCCACAAGAGCGCGAAAGACGATACTTAGGTCGTCACCATTAAAGGCACCGCTAAAAGAAATGGGATTTGTATTTTCCCATTCAAACAACAGGGCGACGATAGAAGCAAGTAAACCTGCAATTGCTAGATATCCAATCCAGCGTGAGGACGTCCGCCCTAAAATCAAATCAACAATCAAAACTGTCAAGAGGGTGACAATCACAATCCCCTCTGGCAGAATTGTTCCAGCGTTAAGCTGCGATGCAAGATTAGCAAAATCCATGAGCTGTATTGGTTTTGGCTATCAGACATAATGGTCTAACTGTGTTCATTCTATTGTCTTTTACTCCCGTTGCATTCACTCGTGTGTCGAGTGAGTACCTCTATCAGATTAAATTATGTTTAAGTTTAGTCAGCCTGATTGAAAAAAAATTGTTCTCATAAAATTAAGCAGACCAGCCATAGACTAATCTGCTTGCATACAAAATGATAGTAACAGTTTTTTATAAACTGCTCATTTCGTTTGATATTAAGTTTCGCCTTGCAAATGCTTTTTGTGCCTTTTGGCTACAGATCATGTGAAGCTTTACTTCTCAATCATTTCAAGCCTTAATAGCGTCCCTTACCAGAATATCCACCGTTGCTCCGGCTCCCCCAGTTACCGCCACCAGACCGACTATCTTTCTCCTCGCGTGGTCTTGCTTTATTGACTTTCAGCACACGATCCATCCACTCGGCACCATCTAGACCTTCAATCGCTTTGTCCTCTGCTTGTTCTGAGTCCATTTCTACGAAACCAAAACCACGTGGGCGGCCAGTTTCCCGGTCAGTGGGCAATTGAACTCGCTTTACTGTACCATACTCAGAAAACACTTTGCTGAGGTCGTCTTGGGTAACGCTGTAGGATAGGTTCCCTACGTAAATTGACATGAAATTCTCCAGAATCCGATACAAACAGATGTATATCCGGAGAGCCGCTTGCAGTTTTTCATCATAACAAGCTTATAATCGCCGAATTTACCTCTTCAGACTTAATCCTATCACAACTGTTTTTAAAAAAAGGTTAAATCTATTCTTTTGTATTGATTTCAAGTATTTTCTTTTACTATATTTAATGTGTCAGCTATTATTTACTTAAATACTTCCTAGGACAGATGACTCTATGAAGTTTTAATCCTCTTGAATTTCCGGCAAAGTCAATGAATACATAGAAAGAATAAGCAAGTTATTATAAGTTTAACTTTTTATTTTTGAGAATGTATTGGAATTTAGACTAATTTTGCTTATCAAACCGCCAAACGCTTCTTCATACAGGTTTTCCTAATTTATAGGCTTGTTCTGATTTCGAAATATGAAATGTTTGCAGCATTTGGGCTGTGCCTTGAAAAGAAAATTTAGTCTCAACTCCTCTGAATTTACTAGATTTGCACAAAAAACTTCTCTGGATGAACAAAGACGAGAACGTAGAAGTCACTCGACCAAATCAACTTAGGGGCTTGCCGCAGGGTAGAACACGTAGATCCCTCTGGTGGCGTGCTGTCCGTAGAGTAGAAATAAGAGTTTGAGAACGTTTTTGCGTAAGTCCTATAAAATAACGTCACCTTGACGAAATGCTTGTATGGTTTTTTGTCCAGGAAGTCGATTCACAAGCTGTTGTGCCTTTAACTTGCACAATATGGGCAGGCAAGATACCGACTCCACAAGAGTTTCATTTAAATACGGTGTGCGAATTGTAAGATTTTCAGCTTACCCCTTATCACAAACGCTGTTAAATTTGATTTCATTTTGGCATAATCGACACAAATCTGGTTGTTATGTAATTCTATAACGATTTAGTTTGGGGGATTTTGAAAACAGTAGTCGCCAATTATGCCGATTATAAGTTAAAGATTGAAATAACTAGAAACTCACACATCCACTGTCCCTACCTTCCATCTGGGAGGATATTGTGCTAAGCATCGGCGACTTTCGCCATTGCGGGCAGTTTGTGTAAGGATAAAATCACATATCGCTCAGCGTGAGGTTTTAGCTTAACCAATGCGCTCTTAACGATTTAACTGACTGTTTAGCTTAGCAGCTATTCTTTGTTTGAAATTTCCATGTCAACTCTTGTCATCGTCGAATCTCCGACCAAAGCTCGTACCATTCGCAACTACCTGCCAAGAGACTACCGGGTGGAAGCGTCAATGGGTCATGTGCGTGACCTTCCTCAATCAGCAACTGAAATTCCCGCCAATGTCAAGGGGGAGAAATGGGCGCAGCTAGGGGTAAATGTAGACGCCGACTTTGAACCGCTGTACGTCGTCCCTAAAGATAAAAAGAAAGTTGTCACTCAGCTCAAAGAGGCCCTGAAAGAAGTAGATGAACTGATTCTGGCAACCGATGAAGACCGGGAAGGTGAAAGCATCAGTTGGCATTTATACCAGTTGCTCAAGCCAAAAGTTCCAACAAAGCGGATGGTGTTTCACGAAATTACCTCTGACGCCATCAAGAAAGCCTTGAAAAACTGCCGCAACATTGACGAACAGTTAGTTCGTGCTCAAGAAACGCGGCGGATTTTGGATAGACTTGTGGGCTATACCCTGTCTCCCCTGCTGTGGAAAAAAATCGCCTGGGGATTATCTGCTGGACGTGTACAGTCTGTTGCTGTGCGGCTTCTGGTCAACCGGGAACGCCAACGTCGTGCTTTCCACCAAGGTTCTTACTGGGACTTGAAAGCAACGTTAACTCCCCCTAATTCTCCCAAAGCACAATCATTTACTTCCCAACTGGTAACACTGGGAGGAACAAGGCTGGCGAATGGCGGCGATTTTGATGCCGCCACAGGGAAAATCCCCTCAGAACGCAATGTTATCTTGCTCAATCAGGAGCAAGCACAAGCCCTCAAAGAACGGCTGACAGGAAAAACCTGGAAAGTCACAGACATTGAGGAACGCCCTGTTACGCGTAAACCCGCGCCACCGTTTACCACCTCGACTTTACAGCAGGAATCTAACCGCAAACTGCGTCTTTCCGCACGGGACACGATGCGAGTTGCCCAGAATTTGTACGAACAGGGATATATTACCTATATGCGTACAGATTCGGTGCATTTGTCAGATCAGGCGATCGCCGCCGCCCGTGACTGTGTAGGCAAACTTTACGGTAAAGACTACCTCAGCCCCCAACCGAGGCAATACACCACTAAATCCAAAGGTGCACAAGAAGCCCACGAGGCAATTCGCCCCGCAGGTAGCACCTTCCGCACTCCCCAAGAAACAGGCTTAAGCGGTCGGGAGTACCAAGTCTACGACCTGATTTGGAAGCGTACTGTCGCCAGCCAAATGGCAGACTCTCGCCAAACTCAAATTATCATGCAACTGCTCGTGGAAGATGCTGGTTTTCGCTCCTCTGGCAAACGCATTGACTTTCCGGGATTCTTGCGTGCTTATGTGGAAGGTTCTGACGATCCAGAGGCGGCGCTGGAAGACCAAGAAGTCATCTTGCCTAATCTCAAAGTGGGGGATAGTCCCAAATGCAGCGATTTAGAAGCAGTTGGTCACGAAACCCAACCTCCTGCAAGATACACCGAAGCCACCTTAGTCAAAACTCTCGAAAGCGAAGGCATTGGGCGTCCCAGCACCTACGCTAGCATCATTGGCACTATTATTGATAAAGGTTATGCCCAATTGGTGAGTAATGCCCTTATACCCACCTTTACCGCCTTTGCCGTCACAGAACTGTTGGAAAAACATTTTCCTGATGTTGTTGATCCCAGCTTTACCTCCAAGATGGAGCAAACCCTGGATGACATTTCCACAGGTGAAGCTGCGTGGCTACCATACCTCAAGGAATTCTATCTGGGAGACAAAGGTTTAGAAACCTTGGTAAAGGAACAGGAAAGCCAAATAGATGCCAATGTTGCCCGGACAGTGGAACTAGAAAACCTAGATGCCAAAGTCCGCATTGGTAAGTATGGTGCTTATATAGAAAAAGAGAATGGTGATGATGTTGTCACCGCCTCCATTCCCAAAGACCTGACTCCTGCTGACCTTGACCCCCAAAAGGTAGAAACACTGCTGCGGCAAAAAACCGTAGGTCCAGACGAACTAGGTATTCATCCAGAAACGGGTGAAACAATTTACGTCAAAATTGGTCCTTACGGTCCCTACGTACAATTAGGAGATAAGACCGAGGAAAACCCAAAACCCAAACAAGCTTCCTTACCCAAAGGAATAACGTCCGAAAATGTCACCCTTGAGGCAGCTATTGGTCTTTTGTCACTACCGCGAACACTGGGGGTTCATCCACAAACAGGCGCTAAAATCCAAGCCAATTTAGGACGCTTTGGACCTTACGTTGTTCATAACCAAACTGGTGAAAAAGACTACCGTTCCCTGAAAGCTAGTGATGATATATTGACAATTTCCTTAGAACGTGCGGTGGAACTGTTGTCTGAACCGAAAAAAGGACGCAGCACCAGTAACAGCAAGTCTAAGGCGGCTGAACGGGAATTGGGTGCTCACCCAGAAGATGGTGAACCAGTTAATATCTACAATGGCCCCTACGGACCTTACATTAAACACGGCAAAACTAATGTCAGCATCCCAGAAGGTCTATCGGTAAGCGATGTGACTCTTGCTTCAGCCCTGGAGTGGTTAGCATCCAAAGCATCAACAGCAAAATCGACTCGTAAAACAACAGCTAAATCAAGGAGCTCTACGTCTAAATCAAAGACTAAGTCGTCAACCACCACTGCCAAAAAAAAATGACAAAAAAGGCTAGTTAAGCTAAGAGGTTGATATCATCGAGTAGTCTTTCGTAACGAGCGAAAATGTTTAATGAATGGCGATCGCCACTGAGTATAGACGACAAAAATGTGCGATGGCACCGAGTACCTGCCCCTTTGGGGCGATCGCCCTCATAATTCAGCATGAAAGCGTTAATTATGTACAAAAAAAGTGTAGATGCTTTTGTTTACAAGCGCTTGCTAACTTTACATACAAAAAAACAAAAGAATTCATAAAAAGGAAAAAATTTTCGACTGCCTGAACTTCTATACCCATGAAACCTCCCTTAGTAAGATGCAGTCTGTAATAGAGATGATATGATACTCTAAAATATAAGAAGAGAAAACAACATCAAATTTTCACGCATTCACAGAGTGTAAAGTATCATAGTATTAAGCTGAGGGTGCAAAAATACTCTGGTTTCTCCGTGAAGGATTATAAACATAGTTGGTAGTATCTCGGGAGCGGTCAGTTCAATGGACTATATAGAAAAGGTGCTAGAAAAGCTAAAAGAATTGGCACGCAAGCTAATAGAAGCCCTTTTGGGACCAGAAGCGGAACCAGAACCGGAACTGATTCCGATTCCAGTTCACGATCGTTCACGCCGTCGATAAGAAGCTTAATCGTGCTAGATTTAACCGATCGCCCCATAAGTATTCTGGTAGTGCATGGACCAAACTTAAATTTACTGGGACAGCGAGAGCCGGGTATATATGGTTCGTTGACATTGGCTGAAATTGATCGCTCCTTAGAAGAAGAAGGAGAAAAGCTACAGGCAAAAATATCTCATTTACAATCAAATTATGAAGGCGCTCTGGTAGATGCGATTCATCAAGCATTAGGGAAACACCAGGGAATTTTAATCAATGCAGGCGCATATACTCACACGAGTATAGCTTTGCGAGATGCGATCGCTGGTGTTAACTTACCTACAGTCGAGGTACACCTGAGTAACATCTACCGCCGGGAAGAGTTTCGCCATCATTCATACATAGCCCCAGTAGCCATTGGACAGATTAGTGGTTTTGGGGCACAAAGTTACTTACTAGGCTTGCAAGCATTAGTGCATTATATAAGAAAGTAAAAAAATAAAAAACTTATTTTGACTTTTCACTTTCTTTATGATATGCGCTATTCTCTCGTAAGTCGGTTCAAAGGCACAATACTCGGGGCTATTATTGGAGAACAGATAGCTTTTTGTTGTAGCAAGCAGTTACAGGGTGCAGGGAGGTTGAAAGTACCATCTTTGCACTGGAGTAACATAGCTATTTTATATGCTGAAAGTTTGATTTCTTCAGGTAGATTAGAGACACAAGATTGGCAAAAACGTCAACAAGAAGACTTTGCTAACTTGAAAAATAGCTATGGGGCTATTCTCGCCACATTGCCAGTGGCGCTATTTTTTCATGACAATACAGCGAAACTGCGACAAAACTTATTGCTGGCAACAGAAATTTGGCAGGATGATCCAGTCGTACGGGATGGAACACTAGCAGTGGGCTATGCGATCGCCAAATCTCTCACAGAAAAACTCTCTCCACAAGCCCTCATATCTGAGACTATCTCCTTTGTTGGGGAAACACAGACAAACTTGCCACAACAATTATTAGAACTTAATACTTTGTTAAAACATGGTGCCGGGTTAAAAACGGTACAAACCGAATTTAGCAAGGAAGAAAAGTTAAGTAACATCATTGCCTTAGCTTTTTACTGCTTTGTTAGTACCATAGAAGACTTTCGTCTTTCAATTTTGCGAGGTATTCAAGATAGTTATCGCTGTTCGGCAATAGGTGCCATCACTGGTGCTTTATCAGGAGCATACAACAGTGCAGTTGGTATTCCTGTCACTTGGCAGGTTATGCTTGTACAACAGAGTTCGGCACAAGACGGGAAACTACCTGGCTCTTCTAAGATGGTAGAATTAGCTGACGCAATTGTCGCCGTATGGTCAGGAGTGTATAACCTTGCTTCGCATCCAGATAAAGTCAGAGAAGAAAGCGGTGCTATCACACCGCCTCTATTGTCTTTACAGGCAACAGCAGCTCCTCGCGTCATTCGATCACGCTAATATTTTTTCATCGCCAAACGTGACCGATTCCAAAATATTAAAGACTACAAAGTGATTCAAACTAGAATCAATATTCAAAGTCTGTAGGTAGCTATAGTGGCAAATCGGCTTCAAGTATATTCCCGTCCTAGATTGTCTTGTTTTAAGCTATCAAAGTAAGTAACTGCGGTCACAGGTAATGAAAACGCAGCAATTTTTTCAGTCCTTGACTCAGAAGCTGACTTTCTGGCGGCGACAGTACAAAGTGCGACATTGTCATATTGCATCATCAACAACAAGCCGAAAAGACGGATACCCACCAGCAAGAGTGTCAGGCTCAATTGACAAATCACTCAAAGATAAAAAAAATGGTATTGACGCAGTGGGTTCACCCTGGGTGAAAGTAAGGCGTTCCTGCGTTGTTTTTGTCATCACAGTTGTCTCTATAACAGGGGTTATGGGGCAAAAGTTATATAATCAACCCCAGTTGCAAGTGGGGACTGTTGCGCCACAGACAATCAGGGCACCAGCTACTGGGAAAATCGAAAATAAGAAAAAAACAGCACAAAAGCGCAAAGCCGCAACAAAAAGTTCCTTACCAATTCTGATGGTTGATGAACGCATCAATGCAGAAATTGAGCAAAATTTACAAGAGATTTTGCAAGAGGGGAACGAAATTCGTGCAACAGTTGGATCTTTTCCTTTTTTTGACACTTTGGTTTTGTCCGTCTCTACCCAGCGTTACTTGCGTTCGTGTTCTACTTGGGAATGGCAAGCACTGCTGTTAGCTGTAGAAAATACTGATAAGCAAAAATCAACAATGTTGCTTCAAAAGCCCAGAAGTCAAAGAGGACAGAAGGATGCGAAAAGACACAGAAATGAGAATGCAGGAAAAGTTTCTGCTCTTGGCGAACCGTATCACACTTCTTCCACATCAAAAGAAGCTTTTAGAGTCAACGTGCTAGCTTTATCCGAAACATCACAACAACCTGCTGTTTCAGGTTTTTACGCATCCAATACTCAAGACTTAAAATCAAATGATTTGTTCCAAAACATAGATTTTGCACAAGCAGTGGCCCAATTACAAGCTTACCGCCTCAAAACTTCCAAGCAAAACTTTTCCTCACTGCTTGCTCAAATTACGAACATACGGCAGGGATACACTCAAGCAAAGACTAAACTGACAGATTTGGTGAGTGCCAAACCAGATACAGTGTACGATGAAGCTTCTGTTCTCAACTTGTCAAATGAGGATTGGGCGAAAACAAAAATGGGAATCCAACAAACTTCAAAGCGGATTCTCACCCAAGGTATTGCACCCGGACTACCACAAAATATCCTACAAGATGCAGTCAGCATACAAGTCCAAACCTTGGTACCAAAAAATGCCGAAGCTTTAGCTAGCAAACTTTTGTTAGCTGTACTCAAACCAAATTTAAAGAAAGATGAATTACTAACAGATTTTATGACTGCAAAGGTAGCTGCAGAGGTAGAACCTGTCATTGTCACTGTGTATAGTGGTGAGGTGATTGTCCGTCAGGGACAGAAGCTGAGTGCATGGAATTTTGACGTATTAGACCATTATCACCTGATTAGGCGCGAAATTCATTGGCTGGAATTGATACAGTTAGGAAGCTTTGTCACCGCGTCTGTTGGTATTTTTGCAATCGTAGAAGGGCGGATCAAGCACCGATTTCGGCAAAGCGATCGCCTATTGGTATTGCTGCTGAGCCTAAGTGTACCACTGGTAATAATGATGGGTACACCTTACACCACCTGGAGTGCTGTTGGGTTATTGTTAGGTAGCTTTTATGGGCCAACTTTGAGCGTGACTGTTGTAGGATTGCTGTCACTACTGCTACCCATGAGTCTAGAAATAAGTCTAATTGGTCTTGTCGCCGGTGTATCAGGGGGACTTTTAGGGAGTTGCGTTGCACAAAGATTGCGATCGCGTGAAGAATTAGCACTTCTGAGTGTTGCGATCGCTTTGACACAAGGCGGTGTTTACTTAATCATCAAACTTTTGCTCAGTGCTATATTCGGAGTTCCAGTGCACTACTTCGTACTACAAAAAGCAGGATTATTTGCTTTATCCGGCTTAGTATGGAGCATCGTGGGGATGGGGTTGAGTGCTTATTTAGAAAAACTATTTGACTTAGTCACTCCTATCCGGCTTGCAGAACTGGCGAACCCTAACCGCCTCTTATTGAAAAGACTTGCGACTGAAACTCCTGGGACTTTTCAGCATACCCTTTTTGTGGCGACTCTTGCCGAAGCTGCTGCCAAACAGCTAGGATGCAACGTTGAACTTGTTAGGGCGGGTACATTATACCACGACATCGGCAAAATACACGACCCAATGGCATTTATTGAAAATCAAATGGGGAGACCGAATAAACACGACACAGAAATTAAAGATCCTTGGATGAGTGCGTACATTATCAAAAAGCACGTGAGTGAAGGGCTGGCGATCGCACGCAAGCACAGTTTGCCTTCTTTAGTTCAAGCTTTTATTCCAGAACATCAGGGAACAATGCAAATTTCCTATTTCTATCACCAAGCAAAGCAAATGGCGCTCTTAGATCCAAGTTTAAAAGTAAACGAGGCAGATTTCCGCTACGATGGTCCGATACCCCAGTCACGGGAAACAGCAATCGTCATGTTGGCGGATTCTTGTGAAGCAGCGCTGCGATCGCTCACAGACGCCAAACCAGAACAAGCCTTAGCAATGCTGAACAACATCCTCCGCGCCAGATGGCAAGACAATCAACTCCTAGATTCAGGCTTAACACGAGAGGAAATGACCGAAATTGCCGAAATTTTCGTGCAAGTTTGGCAGCAATTCCATCATAAGCGCATTGCTTACCCGAAATTAAAGGTAGTAAAAGAAGGAACAGTGAACAGTGAACAGTAAACAGTGAACAATTGATAACTGGTAACTGGTAAAAGTGTACCTAGTACAGTTAGGCGTAAATAGGACAACCCTTCGGGTTCACCAGTCGCCTACGGAGGGAAACCCTCCTGCAGCGCTGGTTCACCATTTAAAATCCCTAAAAAGCCCATCCCATAATACTTTTGACTTTTGACTTTTGACTTTTGACTTCCGCCTTGCGGTACTAGTTTAATAAAAATCAAATAGGATTGTTACATTAAAAAATTAACGTATTTGCTGCCTACGGCACGCTACGCTAACATTCAAAATCAAGAAAACCAGTAATAGCAAGTAGTCTAGTTCTTAATAGCTTATGCTTGTGTTTGTCATACCCCTCAAAAGTCCGCAAGCTTCTAAATCTTGGGAACTTGTAACCAAGTTATTTGAAAGATGTATCAAATCAATTTGCCATCAAACTTCCTCTAATTATCGGGTTATTGTTGTTTGCCACCAAAAGCCAAAAGTTGAGTTTCATCATCCTCACATTACATATATCGAAGTTGATTTTCCACCAGCAGCTAACGAGCCAGATACGTTCTCTAGAGGGCATACCGATAAAGGGCGAAAAATTTTGAAGGGATTAATCCATGCTCAAGAATTTTCTCCATCTTATACTATGACTGTGGATGCTGACGATTGCGTCAGCAAGTATTTAGCAGAATTTGTTAATCAAAATCATCATAATAATGGTTGGTTTATAAATAAAGGTTACAAATATCAAAACGAAAGTGATGTTATCTATGTCAAAAGAAGAAATTTTTATAAGATGTGTGGCTCTTGTAATATTCTCAGGTACGACTTAAATAATCTACCTGAGAATCCAGAATATAACCGTGGATATGGTTACTATAAATTCTATATAGATCATGAAAAAGTCCGAGAAACTTTGGCTAAAGATGGAAATCATCTTCAGCCATTGCCGTTTCCAGGCGCAGTTTATATTATTGCCACCGGAGAAAATCTTTATTATGGAACAAGCCAGTTAACATTTAGTTTTTTTAACCGTAAAACCTTAAACCAATCAATTCGCGAAGAATTTAATTTGTACCCGTTGAATTTATAGGAATCCAGTTTGGTTTCTGTTCGCACTTCGTGGCGTCTTTCCTGAGGAAACCCGCTCTTTTGAGCTACCTCTCCCTTGTGCTGCCTCGGTTACAAACATGGATACAAACCTTTTTTCCTTGATGGGCACCCTCCCCACCTCTGTTCAAAGTAGCTTGCCCAGGACTTACGCATGGAAACGAGAAATTAAGGGTTTGGGCAAGCAAGGGGTATAGGGGTGTAAGGGTGTAGGTGTTCAAACCCTTACCCCCTTACACCCTCCCACAACTCAGGATCTCTTGCGCGTAAGTCCGATTGCCGTCAGGCATAGGATTTTCCTCTCCCTCACACCCTTACCCCCTAGTTCTTGACTGACTGCAATTTTTCGGTAAATAAGACACACACACAGATTCTCAAGAATCATTTAGGACTGCTATATTCAAAATAATATGTAAAAAAACATCTATAGCTAGTGACTTTATGCGCATATATACAGCAACGCCATGCTGACAGCAAAGTTAAAATCCAACAAATACAAAAAAGCAAAAAAACAGAAGAGTCAGGAAACTCCAACTCTTAGCCTCAAAGAACGTTTAGCCCAAAAGCGTAAAGCTGCACAACAGCGCAAAGAATTCACCAATTTTTTAACGACTGCTGCTTTTGGCGGTATCTTCTTTGGCATTCTCATGGCTTTTGTCGGTGGAATTAAGGCAGCAGTTCCAGGTTTATTGGGAATTGTGACTATTGCTTTGTCCTACAAATATCCCCGCCAAGCCCTTTTTGCCTTCATTATTTACGTGCCGTTTGCGGGTACTATTACTTACTACCTCGGCAATAGTCCCATACTCCAATTAGCAAAAGACTCCTTTTATATTCCAGCGCTGATTGGACTTTGGCAAATGTGTCGTAAACAACGACTACCCCTAATCATTCCCCAAGCTATTAAAACTCCACTGTTTATTTTGTTAGGTATATGTCTGTTGACATTAGTATTTGTTAATGGAGCGCAGCAGCTTAACCCATCTTTAACTCAATTATTAGATGATACAACAACAGAAATACCCATAGGCGTGGGGATACTCGGTTTAAAAGTCTTGTTAGGCTATGTACCCTTGATTGGTTGCGCTTACTATCTCATTCGCAATAAGCGGGATTTCCTATTTTTATCGCGCCTGCAAATTGTGCTTATATTAGCGTGCTGTGCGATGGGATTGATTCAATACGTATTACTATCGAAGGGAATATGCCAAGGCACAAGATTCTTAGAAGGGGCTGCCCAATTTAAAGCATCAATCGAAGCGCGATGTTACTTTGGTGGTTCTCTGATTTATAGTCCCGATCAAGGGATAATTCGTCTACCAGGAACTTTTGTTGCGCCTTGGCAGTGGGGATGGTTTTTGATTTCCAGTGTCTTTTTTGCCTTTGCCTCCGGCTTTAGTGATCCTTCTAGAATCTGGCGGATTCTGAGTTTAAGCTCTATGGCAGCAGTTATGATCAATGCAATTGTCTCCGGGCAAAGAATAGCTCTAGCATTGGTACCTATGTGCTTCGTAGTTTTACTATTGCTGACTGGTCAAATTCGCAACCTCAAACGGTTTCTGCCCATAGCAGTGGGACTGGCGATGATTTTGGGATTTGCGATCATCAAAAACCCTGAGATTTTCCAAGAAAGGACAGCAAGTCTGAATGAACGTTGGGAAGCTTCCCCACCCCTAGAATTTATCACGCAGCAATTTGGCAACGTTTGGAGAAATTTAGAACCGCTAGGACATGGGTTAGGGCGCGCCACTAACTCTGCTCGTGTGCTAGGTAGCACCAGACTAATAGAAACTTACTATCCTAAAATAATATATGAAATTGGGCCGTTGGGATTACTGGGATTTTTAGCTTTAGTCACAACTTTAACAATCGTGTGCTTCCAGACTTATCGTTCCATCAGAAATCCTAATCTCCGCAGTTACGCAGCTGCTTTGTGGGTGTTCATATTATTTATTAGTTACAACACCTACTATTATCCTCTTGATGTCGATCCAATCGCTGTCTATTACTGGTTCTTTGCTGGAGTTCTGTTGAAATTACCAGAAATAGACAAGCAAGAAAGACTCCAAGAAGCGCAGGCAAAAGAGAAACAGGGTAAGAAGAGTAGAGGGAAGAGAGTAAGGGAGAGAGGAACAGAGGAAGCAGGGGAGAATAGTTTTTGACTAATGACTCATGACTAATGACTCTTAATATGAATTTACCTTTAATTTCTGTTATTATCCCGACGTACTGTCGTGAGGAAGCACTGCGCGATAGTCTTGCTGATGTTTTGAAACAGGACTACCCAAACTATGAGGTTTTGGTTGTGGATCAAACTCCAAAACATCAATCAGAAACGGAAACTTACTTAGAAGAGTTAGCCGAAACTAACAAAATAAAGTGGTTTCGTTTGAATTGGGCAAGTTTGCCTGGGGCGCGGAATTATGCAGTGCGGCGTGCAGCAGGTGAAATCATTTTATTTATTGATGATGATGTGCAATTAACTCCTGGATTTTTAGCAGCCCATGCGAAAAACTATTTAGAAAAACCAGAAGTGGGGGCTATTGCCGGACGGGTATTTGACAGAATGAAATTAGGTGACTCTGGGGGAAACTTACAGATTTCATATCTTCCTCCACAAGCAATGGATCCAGGAATTGCTTGGTATTATATCGATTTGGTACATACAATTAAGCCCCAAGAAGTTCTCACAGCCAGAGGTTGTAATATGTCCTTTCGTCGCGAAATTTTTACCAAATACGGCTTGAAATTTGATGAAAGGTTTCGTGGTAGCGCAGTGCGAGAAGAATCTGATTTTTGTTTAAGGTTGCGGCAAACAGGATATAAAATTTGGTATGACCCAGAAGCAGATTTGGTACATTTAGGAGAAGAGACGGGAGGTTGCCATGATATTAGTATGCGCTCTCTCCAATACCAACTCACTTTTTACCACAACCATTTCTTAATGGGGCTGAAGAACCTTACTGCTACCCAAGCTTTACGCCTTTATGCTCGTTTATTTGACTGTCATGTCCTTGGACATCCTCCTTGCAACAAAAGTGGTTCACCCATCAAAATTGTGACTCGTGGTGTTTTCTTCTTTTTGGGGTTTTTAAAAGCCTTGGGTAGTGTTGTTCAATCAATTTGGAATGATGGTCAAATTTACACTCACATGGATGAGCAAGTTAAGATTATTTAACTGCAGATTGACGAAGCGAATATGTGCAAATAGATGATAGATTGATCTGCACATATCCGCGTGCATCTGCAGTTGAAAATAAAAAATGACAAATTATGAGATATCAATGAATATTTTAGTAGCAAGCCACACTTATATTGTAGACCTTAACTGTGAAAAACTACGCATTCTCTCTCAACTAGAACCGGAAATTGAAGTAACAGTTGTCGTTCCCAAAAAGTGGAAACCTGGCGGTGTTCAAAATAAAATAATTGAAACTCAATACCGTGATGAAGGTAAGTTTCGCATCATTCCGGTTTCCAACTTGAGTCAAAATCATCAAGGACTCCTGACATTTGGTGCTGATTTGATATCTTTGTTGTGGGATTTTCGTCCCCAGATTATCCAGGTAGAACAAGGTTCTAAGGGATTAGCTTATGCTGAGACGATTACTTTAAATAAACTATTAGGATTAAAGGCAAAAAATGTCTTTTTCACCTGGTGGAATTTACCATATAACCTGAAATTTCCAGTTTCTTTATTAGAGAAATATAATCTAACCCACAGTCACGGCATTATTTCGGGTAACCAAGATGGTGCCGAGATATTACGACAACACGGATACAAATGTTCAATCAAAGTTATGCCTCAACTGGGTGTTGATGAAACTCTGTTTACTCCTACACCACAACCAGAATTAGGAAGTAAATTAGGAATTCAACCAGGTGATTTTGTTGTGGGATTTGTTGGACGCTTTGTTCCAGAAAAGGGATTACTGACTCTGATAAATGCTTTAGCCAGTTTGAGAGATAAATCTTGGAAAGTCTTACTTTTGGGACGTGGTTCATTAAAATCAGAGTTAATGAACAAAGCAGCAGAATATAAGATTCAAGACAGAATCATCTTGGTAGAAAGCGTTCCACATGATGAAGTTCCAAAATATATTAATTTAATGAGTGCTTTAGTCCTCCCATCAGAAACAAACTACAGTCTCAAAAATCTCACTTCTGCTGGCTGGAAAGAACAATTTGGTCATGTACTCATAGAAGCAATGGCTTGCAAAGTCCCTGTTATTGGTTCTAATTCTGGCGAAATTCCCTATGTTATTGGTGATGCTGGGTTAATATTTCCTGAAGGAGATGCGAAAGCGCTGGCTGATTGCATCCTCCGATTGATGGAAAAACCTGAATTCGCGAAAAAATTAGGCGAGATGGGTTATCAAAAAGTAATGAGTCAGTACACAAATAAAGCTTTAGCAAAACAGCAATTGGAATTTTATAAAGAACTTGTCGATAATCAATAAACACAGATTTACATAGAGAACTATCTGCGTACATCCCCTATACCCTTACACCCCCACCCCCTTACACCCCTAGTTCTTGACTAATTATGCAAGTTCTACAAATTGTCCCCTCAATTTCCCTCATTTACGGTGGTCCTAGTCAAATGATACTAGGACTAGCTCCTGCATTAGCACGACAAGGAGTAGAAGTTACTATTCTCACCACTGACAGCAATGGTGATTCTGGGCAAAAACCTTTGGATGTTCCCTTAAATTGTCCCATTCAACAGGATGGCTATAAAATCATTTATTTTCGTTGTGCCCCTTTTCGTCGCTATAAATTTTCTGTTGACTTACTTCAATGGTTAAATCGTCATGCCAATGAGTTTAACTTAGCCCATATTCATGCTCTATTTTCCCCTGTTAGTAGCTTTGCCGCGACTATTTGTCACAGAGAAAAACTACCTTACATTTTGCGTCCCTTGGGAACTTTAGATCCTGCTGATTTACGTAAAAAAAGGCAATTAAAAAAGCTTTATGCCGCAATTTTAGAACGTCCAAATTTAGCTGGTGCAGCCGCAATTCACTTCACTAGCGTTCAGGAAGCCAAGGTGTCAGAAAGATTTGGAGTCTCAACCCGAGATTTGGTGATTCCCTTGGGTGTCAACCCTGTTAAGAGGGTGGGGGAAGCAGAAACAGAGGAGGTGTGTCGTAAGTTAGGCATACCAGAGGATATACCTTTGGTGCTGTTTATGTCCCGGATTGATCCAAAAAAAGGATTGAATCTACTGCTTCCAGCGTTAGAGGCGCTTTTAGCTGAAGGATTAAATTTTCACTTTGTCTTAGCTGGGACTAATCCTCAAGATCCAAGTTATGAAGAAAAGATAAAATTACAAATACAAGCTTCTGAGTTGCGATCGCACACCACAATCACTGGCTTTGTCACAGGTGAATTAAAATCTACCCTTCTACAAGCTGCTGATATCTTCGTCTTGCCATCCTATTACGAAAATTTTGGTATTGCTGTAGCTGAAGCGATGGCAGCAGGAACACCAGTAGTAATATCAGACCAAGTACATATTTGTCAAGAAGTGCGTGATAGCGAGTCGGGATGGGTGGGCGGAACAGATGTGTCAGAATTCACTAACATGCTTCGTATAGCATTACAAAATCCTTCGGAACGCCAACGGCGGGGATTGTGTGCTAAAGAGTATGCCCTAAAAAATTATAGTTGGGATGCGATCGCTCATCAAACCATTGACGCATATCATCAAATCGTGTCCCACTTAGACGTAAAATAGTAAATCTGTTTGTGCAAGTTTGCACAACCTAAAATTTTGTTTCATGAGGCTAAAGCCCAATCGGCAAACCGGGGTTTAGTGTCATTATGGCAAGATAGAATACATATGGCTTTTTGAACCACAGGGAATGTGACATGGCTCTCCATTTAGGCGACACAGTACCAAACTTTACCCAAGCCTCCTCCACAGGAGAAATAGACTTTTACGAATGGGCTGGCGACAGCTGGGTTGTGCTTTTCTCTCACCCCGCAGATTATACACCTGTTTGTACAACAGAGTTAGGGCGAGTGGCTAAGCTAAAGCCAGAATTTGACAAACGCAATGTCAAAGCGATCGCCCTCAGTGTTGATGATGTTGAATCTCACAAAGGATGGATTGGGGATATTGAGGAAACTCAAAGCATAAACCTCAATTATCCAATTTTGGCAGACGCGGATCGTAAGGTTTCTGATCTTTACGACATGATTCACCCGAATGCTAATGCATTGGTGACTGTACGTACAGTATTCATCATCGATCCCAACAAGAAACTACGTCTGAGCTTAACTTATCCTCCCAGCACAGGACGCAACTTTGATGAAATTCTTCGGGTGATTGACTCGCTACAGTTGACAGACAACTACAGCGTAGCGACACCAGCTGATTGGAAAGATGGCGATGACACAGTCATCGTTCCTTCGCTAAAAGATCCAGAAGTGCTGAAGGAGAAATTCCCCAAAGGATATAAGGAAGTGAAGCCCTATCTGCGCTTGACTCCTCAACCTAATAAGTAAATCTGGGAATTGTTTCGTGTAAAGGCGCAAAGGCGCAGAGTTTTTCTCTGGCGTCTTTGCGTTTTTGCGTGAGAATAAAAGCTAGTTGGGTAGGCAATTAGAGAAAATAACTATGCTTTCATCTCCTATTTTTTTACGGATGCCACCAGATTTGCAAATGACAGATGAGCAATTTTTTGAGTTCTGTCAGGTTAACCGAGATTTACGTATTGAACGTGATAAATTTGGTGAGATATCAATTATGCCTCCTACTGGTTCAGAGACAGGTAACCGCAATTTTAACGTAGCTCTCCAGTTGGGAATTTGGGCAAATCAAGACGGAACAGGTATTTGTTTTGATTCCAGTACTGGATTTAAGCTATCAACAGGCGCAGATATAGCGCCTGATGCTTCTTGGATGAAACTTGAACGGTGGAATGCTCTAACTGGCGAACAACAACAAAAGTTCGCTCCAATTTGTCCAGATTTTGTCGTAGAACTCCGGTCGTCTTCTGACAATCTTCAACCTTTAAAATCTAAAATGGAAGAATATATGAGAGAGCTAGGGATACAGTTAGGTTGGTTGATTGATCGCAAGCACCGCAAAGTTTATATTTATCGTCCTGGAATGCCAGAGGAATGTTTGGATAATCCTGTCACTGTCAGTGGTGAGTCAGTTTTGCCAGGGTTTGTTTTGAATATGAATAAGGTTTGGTAGTAAAAGCCTTTCAGGTTGTAGCTTTGCGAAGGCACTTTTGTTAATCGTCAAAAAATATTACAAATTCAGTATTAGGGTGTACAACCCTGTTATTAATACTTTCATCCACAATTTGACTCGTTCTGTAGTGCTTTTCATTCTTTTGAACCGACAAACCCATGTAGGGGTGCAGCATCAAGGTAAATGCATCTTAGAGTCTTGACAAAAATATTAATCAGCGCATCAACTGAAAACAATAATTAGTGCTTGACTGGTTTTTTAGGGGTTAAGGCGATCCTACAAGCTTGCCGCAGGGCATCTACGTTGAGAAAATTGTCAAGAACCGAGCAAATACTGCGATTATTTTGGGTTTTATTGATATTTAAAGGTTTTTGTTGACACAAAGCATTTGCTTTGGGAAAGCAAATGCTTTGTGCACCTACAGTCAACTTGTGAGTAAAAAATTCTTTCTAAAATGATGCATCTCGGATGAAAAAGTTATCGCTGTTTGTATTCACCTTACCTCTAGCAACCATAGCAACTCTTGCGCCACTCACCATTGCAGTTGCACAGCAAGTAACTTCTGATGGAACTGTATCCACCACAGTTACCACTCCTGATGGCAAAAATTTCAACATTAATGACGGGACAACAAGAGGAGGAAACCTATTTCACAGCTTCAAAGAATTTTCTGTACCCACTGGTGGTTCAGCAACTTTCAACAATGCAGCCAATATACAAAACATTATCAGCCGAGTCACGGGTGGTTCTGTTTCTACTATTGATGGTTTGATTAGAACACTGGGCAAGGCAAACTTATTTTTACTCAATCCAGCCGGGATCATTTTTGGACCAAATGCCAGCTTAAATATTGGTGGTTCCTTTTTGGGCAGTACAGCGCACAGTTTTGTCTTTGATAATAATTTTGAGTTTAGTGCGACTAACCCACAAGCACCGCCATTGTTAACAATAACTGCTCCGATTGGCTTGAGGTATCGGGATAATCCTCAAAATATCACCAATCAATCTGCTGGTCTTCAAGTTGCTTCTGGAAACTCGTTCGCACTGGTAGGGGGTAACGTCAGCTTAAATGATGGGATAGTGTTAGCACCAGGAGGAAGAATTGAGTTAGGAGGATTATCTACAGCAGGAACGGTGGGACTTAATGGTGATGGAAGTTTGAGTTTTCCTGCGGGAGTGCAACGTGGGGATATCTCGCTCACAAATGGTGCAACTGTTGATGTACGTGGAACAGGAACAGGCAGTATTGCAGTTAATGCCAGAAATTTAGATATTTTGGGGGGAAATATTTTTGCTGGCGTTGGCAAAGGATTAACAGCAGATAACTCACCACGAGGAGATATTGCACTCAATGCGACTGGGAAAGTCACAATTAATTATCCCAGCCGAGTGACTAATCTAGTAGATGAAGGTGCTACTGGCAATGCAGGTGATATCAATATTAAAGCTGGTGATATTTTCATAACTAATAAGGCTAGTACTCCAACCAATTTTGATCTTCCTGCTGCACTAGATACTGGTCCGGTTGGAAAGGGACGTGCTGGAAACATATCTCTTGATGCAAATAACTCGATATTCTTAACAGGACAAGATGTCGGTAATGAGGATCGGGTCATTTCCACTTTTGATAATTTAGGGGGGGGATTAGGAGCAGGAGATATATCACTTAAAGCCAATGGCTCGATTCTTTTATCGAATGCTTATTTGAAAAACGCCACTTACATCAATGGAGATGCAGGAAACATATTTATCAATGGCAATGACTCTGTGTCTATAACTGCCAATAGCTCGCTTTTTAGCGGAGGTCCTGCAAAAGCTGGAAAAATCACAATCCAATCCAGAGGTCCTGTTTCAATTCAAAATAGCTTAGTCAGTTCCGCTGGTAACACTTCAGATAATATCAACATATTTGCGCGATCTGTTTCTGTAACTGATGGGGCGGAATTGACAACTAGAACATTTGATGACGGTGGAACTTCTGGCAACATTAATATTAATGCGACAGATTTTGTAGAAATTGCTGGCAGGAAACCATTCCCACTCTCAAACACAGCGCGATCGCAAAGTATCATCTACAGTGCACTATTAACAACTAGTGAGCAAGGTCTCAAGGGTGTGAGTGGTGACATCAATATTAATACTGCTACTTTACGTGTATTAGATGGAGCAAGCTTAAGGGCAGAAAGCCGAAGTAATTTCAGGGGTGGTAACATCAACGTTAATGCCAATGTCCTTGAACTAACTGGTGGCGGACAACTTCTGACTAACGCTTTTGAGGGAGGAAATGCAGGTGACATCAACCTCAAAGTAGCTGACCGCGTCACTATTAGTGGTAGTAACCCTACCAGAGCTTTACTATTTAACGCAATACTTGAAGGCAGTTATCCCGAGTTACTTGGTTCTGCAGCACTCCGTTATGCTCCTGAAATCGCAAAAAGTTCTCCTCAGAGGCAGGCCGAATTTCTACTTGGTTCTGCTGAACCTGCTAGTGGAATATTTGCCAGTACATCTGTTGCTTCCACAGGTCAGGGTGGCAACGTTAAGATTGCGACTGGAAAGTTGCAACTCCAAGATGGTGCGAAAATAAGTGTCAATAGTGATGGTCAAGGAAATGCTGGAAACATTACTTTAGGAGTCCGAGACTTCTTACTCTTGCGTCGCGGTAGTGAAATCTCAACGACTGCGGGTAGCGGTACTAGTGGAGATGGCGGCAATATCACGATTAACTCTGCATTAATCGTTGCTTTTCCCTTAGAAAATAGTGACATCACTGCCAATGCTTTCAGCGGTAGGGGAGGGAAAATTACAATTAGAACTCAAGGTCTGTTTGGAATCGAGCCTCGATCCCAATTAACGCCTGAAAGCGACATCACTGCATATTCACAACAAAACCCATCCTTAAGCGGGACTATCAACATTATCACTCCAGATATTGACCCCAGCCGTGGGTTGTTTGAGTTGACAGAAACTGTCATCGATCCCGCACAACAAATTGCCCAAAATCCATGTACAAAAGGTTTTGGTAGTACTTTCACTATCACCGGACGTGGTGGAATCCCAACTGATCCCACAAAAATTCTCAGTAGTGATAATGTGCGCGTTGATTTGGTTGAGCCTGTTGCTAGTACAGTGAATTTAACAAATACAATTCAAAAGCAGCGATCTCAACAGCCTACTCTCAAAAAGATAATACCTGCTCAAGGATGGATATATAACGAAAAAGGTCAGGTGGTGCTAGTCGGTTATGATCCCACCAAGACTGGTGTACAACGATCGCAGCCAGCACCTAATAGTAGTTGTGCTGCACTGAGATAGATACGTTCTTGTTACAGGTCTGGCTTTACCCCACCCCGCTTTTGTCTATTGCCAAAACCTTCCCTCCCCTTATCAAGGAGGGCTGTTTCATTTCACAAGGGTAATAAATTTGTCAATCTTATTAGAACATGATACGAAAGCCTTTCAGACTGAAGCTTTGCTAAGGCACTGTTGTGAATCGTCAAAAATTTTTACAAATTCAGTATTAGGGCGTACAAACCTGTTATTAGTACTTTCATACAACTTTACTCGTTTTACAACACTTTTCATTACCAGAAACCACAAACCACATGTAGGGGTGCAACCAGAATACCTGGCGATTATAAATCGCACCTACACGAGACTTATGCCTGCCTCCTCCGGCTAAACGTATTAGTCCGCGTAGGCGCAATACGGCTTCTAACCCTCTTTTACCCCCTTTTTAAGGCAGTCGCCGTAGGCGGGGGGATCTTATGATTGCTCACAGTTTTTGTCAAAAATTATTTCTAAAATGCATTTCCCATGAAAAAGATATCCCTGTTTCTATTAACTTTACCCCTATCCACCTTAGCAACTCTTGCGCCACTCGCCATCGCAGTTGCGCAGCAAGTAACTTCTGATGGAACTGTATCCACGACAGTTACCACTCCTGATGGCAAAAATTTCAACATCAATGACGGAACTCGAAGGGGAGGAAATCTTTTTCACAGCTTCAAAGAATTTTCTGTACCCACAGGTGGTTCGGCTAATTTCAACAATGCAGCTGATGTGCGAAACATCATCGGTCGGGTGACGGGTGGTTCTGTTTCTAATATCGATGGTTTGATTAAGACACTTAACCCAGCTAATTTATTTTTACTTAATCCTGCTGGTATTATTTTTGGACCAAATGCCAGATTGAATATCGGTGGTTCCTTTTTGGGGAGTACGGCGCATAGTTTTGTCTTTGACAATAATTTTGAGTTTAGTGCGACTAACCCGCAAGCACCGCCATTGTTAACAATAACTGCTCCGATTGGGTTGAGGTATCGGGATAATCCCCAAAATATCACGACTCAATCCACGACGACTCAATATCCTACTCTTGAAGTACCGTCAGGAAAGACCTTAGCACTAGTAGGCGGTAACGTCAGCTTAGATCGTCCTGATTTGCTTGCACCAGGAGGACGGATTGAGTTAGGAGGATTATCTGCGGCGGGAATAGTGGGACTGAATACTGATGGAAGTTTGAGTTTTCCTGTGGGAGTGCCAAGAGGTGATGTATCGCTGACTAATGAAGCCTTTGTGGATGTGCGCGCTGGAGAGGGCGGTAGTATTGCAGTTCATGCCAGAGATTTAAATATTTCGGGAGGAAGTTTTCTTCGTGCAGGCATAAAATCGGGTTTAGGAACTCCAAGTGCTCAAGCAGGCGATATTAAAGTTGATGCAAAAGAAACTGTTTCTTTAGATGGGAGTAGTATTACCAACCGTGTAGAAGAAAAAGGTGTAGGCAACGCAGGTGGCATAGAACTAACTACTAAAAATCTTTCACTCACTAATGGTGCTCAACTGTCTGCCAGCACCTATGGAAAAGGGAATGCTGGGAGTATCATAGTCAATGCTACTGGGACTATCTCTGTAGCTAGTGATATTAAGAATGGATTCAAAAGTGGAATTTTTAGCGTTGTTGAATCATCAGGCGTGGGCGATGCAGGTGGTATCCAAATAAATACCAACAACCTTTTTTTAACCGATGGTGCACAAATCAATGCCAATACCCTTGGAAAAGGAAAGTCTGGGAGAATAATCATTAATGCCACTGATACAATCTCTGCTGATGGTGAAAATAAGAACGGGAACAACGCTGGAATTTTTAGCGAAGTTACTCAACGACAAGCTGAGGGAGATGCAGGTGGTATCGAAATAAATACCAACAATCTTTCTCTAACCAATGGTGGAACAATAAGTGCCAGCACCTTTGGAAAGGGAAGTGCTGGGAGTGTCATCATTAATGCGACTGGTACAATCAAAGCTAATGGCGAAGATAAAGATGGATATGACAGTGGAATTTTTAGCAATGTTCAATCATCAGGTGTAGGGGATTCAGGTGGTATTAAAATAAACACTAACAATCTTTCTCTGACTAATGGTGGAACAATAAGTGCCCTCACCCTTGGAAAAGGCAATGCTGGAAGTGTCAGAATTAATGCCACTGGTACAATTTCTGCAGATGGTGAGGATAAGGCTGGAACCGACAGTGGAATTTTTAGCACTGTTGAATCATCAGGCGTAGGCAACGCAGGTGGTATCCAAATAAACACTAATAACCTTTCTCTAACCAATGGTGGAAGAATCAATGCTGGCACCTATGGAAAGGGCAATGCAGGAAATGTCATCATTGATGCAACTGATACAATCTCTGCTGATGGTGAGGGTAAGGATGGGTATGACAGTGGAATCTATAGTCGAGTCGCTAAACAAGAAGCTGAGGGAGATGCAGGTGATATTGAAATAAAGACCAACAACCTTTCACTGACCAATGGCGCTCGAATCAGTGCCACTACCTATGGAAAGGGAAATGCAGGAAGTGTGAAAATTAATGCGACTGGTACAATCAAAGCTGATGGTGAAGATAAAAATGGATATGACAGTGGAATTTTTAGCAATGTTGAATCATCAGGTGTAGGGGATTCTGGTGGTATTAAAATAAACACTAACAACCTTTCTCTGACTAATGGTGGAACAATAAGTGCCATCACCTCTGGAAAAGGCAATGCAGGAAATATCATCATTAATGCCACTGGTACAATTTCCGCAGATGGTGAGGATAAGGCTGGAACCGACAGTGGAGTTTTTAGCACTGTTCAATCATCAGGTGTGGGCAAAGCAGGTGGTATCGAAATAAACACTAACAACCTTTCTCTAACCAATGGTGGAATAATAAGTGCCAGCACATTAGGAAAGGGAAATGCAGGAAATATCATCACTAATGCAACTGGTACAATCTCTGCTGATGGTGAGGGTAAGGATGGATTCAACAGTGGAATTTATAGTCGAGTGTCTCAAAAACAAGCTGAGGGAGATGCAGGTGGTATAACAATAAAGACCAATAACCTCTACCTGACTAATGGTGGAATAATTAATGCCAGTACTCTTGGAAAGGGAGATGCAGGGCGTGTGACGATTAATGCGACTGGTACAATCTCTGCTGATGGTGAGGGTAAGGATGGATATGACAGTGGAATTTTTAGCAATGTTGAATCATCAGGTGTAGGGGATTCTGGTGGTATTAAAATAAACACTAACAACCTTTCTCTGACTAATGGTGGAACAATAAGTGCCATCACCTCTGGAAAAGGCAATGCAGGAAATATCATCATTAATGCCACTGGTACAATTTACGCAAATGGTGAGGATAAGGCTGGAACCGACAGTGGAATTTTTAGCAATGTTGAATCATCATACGAGGGCAATGCAGGTGGTATCGAAATAAAGACCAACAACCTTTCTCTGATAAATGGTGCAGACATTAGTGCCAACACCTTTGGAAAGGGAAATGCAGGAAGTGTCATCATTGATGCAACTGGTACAATTTCCGCAGATGGTGAGGGTAAGGATGGGTATCACAGTGGAGTTTTTAGCACTGTTAGCTCATCAGGCGTAGGCGATTCTAGTGGTATTAAAATAAACACTAACAACCTTTCTTTGACCAATGGTGGAACAATCAATGCTGCCACCTTTGGAAAGGGCAATGCTGGGAGTGTCATCATTAATGCTACGGGTACAATCTCTGCTGATGGTGAGGGTAAGGATGGGTATCACAGTGGAATTTTTAGCTCTGTCAGTTCATCAGGCGTGGGCAAAGCAGGTGGTATTGAAATAAAGACCAACAACCTTTCTCTGACCAATGGTGGAACAATCAATGCTGGGATTTTTGGAAAGGGAGATGCAGGAAGTGTCATTATTAATGCCACTGGTACAATTTCTGCTGATGGTAAGGGTAAAGATGGGTATCACAGTGGTATCTCTAGTGCTGTAGACAGTGGCGCACAAGGCAATGCAGGTGGTATTAATATCACTGCGCGATCGCTCTCTCTAACTAATAGTGGTATACTTTCTAGCACTAACTTCAGTGACGGTGGTAGTGCAGGAAATATAACAGTCACAACTGCTAAAGACATCCGGCTAGACAACAAAGCATTTATTGAAGCCAACACCAATGGGGGAGAAGGCAACATTAGCCTGAACGCCCGTGACTTAATCCTGCGCCGCAACAGCAACATCACTACTAACGCCACAGGCACAGCTGACGGAGGCAACATTACCATTAACACTGGCAACTTAGTTGCGTTGGAAAATAGCAAAATTACTGCCGATGCCCAGCGGGGTTATGGAGGAAACGTTATCATTACAACTACCGGAGGCAGATTTCTTTCACCAGATAGCGTAATTTCTGCCACTTCTGAAGCTGGTCCACAATTCAGTGGGACTGTGCAATTTAAAACACCCGATATCGACCCCAGCCAAGGATTATTTGAATTAACAAAAACTGTCATCGACCCCGCACAAAAGATTGCTCAAAATCCCTGTACAAAAGGTTTTGGTAGCAGCTTCACCATTACCGGACGTGGCGGACTTCCAACTGATCCCCAAAAAGTTCTCAGTAGTGACAATGTGCGCGTTGATTTAATTCAGCCTGTAACCAGGACAGTGAATTCAACAAGTACAACTTATAAGCAGCCATCTCAACAGCCACCTGTCAAAAAGATAGTACCCGCTCAAGGTTGGATATATAACGAAAAAGGTGAGGTGGTGCTGGTAGCTTATGATCCCACCAAGGTTGGTGTACAACGGGAACAGCCTGCACCTAATAGTAGTTGTGCTGCAGTGAAGTAGATACGGCGAAGAAGCTAAGCCTCATGGAGCATCCCAAATGTGTAAATTTCTTTAGTCAATTACCTATTGAAATCCCCAATGATAAAATAGCTGAACTTGCAGAGCGTTTTCATATCCGTAAGCTTTCCCTCTTTGGTTCCATCCTGCGGCATGACTTCCGCCCTGACAGCGACACTGACATTTTAGTTGAATTTGAACCTGGATACACCCCTGGTTTTGCGTTCATCGATATCCAAGATGAATTATCCCAGCTTTTGGGGCGATCAGTTGATCTGAACACGCCTCAAGATATTAGCCGTTATTTCCGGGATCAGGTACTAACAGAAGCCCAAGTGCAGTATGTCAACAACGGATGAGGTGGAACCATCCCAAATGTCTTTCTCTCCCTTTTCCCCTCTCTTTACTAACTACGATGTACACACATCTGGCTCAAAACCTCACCCTCGCTTTTAGCTGCGCTAAAATCTTTCCCTCTCCTTACTAAGGAGAGGGATGCCCGACAGGGCAGGGTGAGGTTTACGATCGCTCTTCGACCTTGGCTACCTCCAGCATAGTCTTCAAAACCGAATCCGGATTTAAACTCATCGAATCAATCCCCTGTTCAACTAAGAACTGGGCAAATTCCGGGTAATCGCTGGGTGCTTGTCCACAAATACCGATTTTACGATTGTGCTTTTTGGCGGTGGCGATCGCCAACTTCACCATCCGCTTAACACTCTCACTGCGTTCATCAAATAACCGCGCCACTAACCCGGAATCTCTATCTAACCCAAGTGTCAATTGAGTTAAGTCATTAGAACCAATTGAAAACCCGTCAAAAACTTCTGCAAACTCATCAGCCAGCATAACGTTGCTGGGTAACTCGCACATTACATAAACTTGCAAGTCATTCACACCCTGCTGCAAACCATTTTTTGCCATTTCTGCCAAAACGAGACGCCCTTCATCGGGAGTGCGACAAAATGGAATCATTACGATCACATTTGTCAACCCCATTTCATCCCTGACTCGCTTAAGCGCTTGACATTCTAAAGCAAAAGCTTCTTTGTAACCTTCATCATAGTAACGCGCAGCGCCTCGCCAGCCCAGCATCGGATTTTCTTCTTCAGGTTCAAACTGTCTGCCACCCAACAAGTTCGCGTACTCGTTACTCTTGAAATCAGACATCCTGACGACAACTGGTTTGGGATAAAACGCCGCAGCAATTCTACCAACACCTTGAGCTAATTTATCGACAAAATACTGGGGTTTGTCGTCATAAAGTGCAGTGATTTCAGAAATTTTAGCTTTCACAAAGTCATCATTTATTTCGTCATGATGAATCAGCGCCATTGGATGAGTTTGGATATGATTGGCGATGATAAACTCTGTCCTAGCCAAACCAACCCCGTCATTGGGAATCGCAGACAAGCCAAATGCTTCTGAAGGGTTACCCACATTCATGAGAATCTGGGTACGAGTGCGGGGTAAGTCTTCCAGTGGAACTTCTTCGACTTCAAAGGGCAATAACCCTGCATAAACTCGTCCTTCTTCCCCTTCCGCGCAAGAAATCGTGATTTCTTGACCATTTTTCAGAATTTTCGTTGCGTTACCACATCCTACAATTGCAGGTACACCCAATTCTCGCGCAATAATCGCCGCATGACAGGTGCGTCCACCTTGGTTAGTGATAATCGCGCGTGCTCTTTTCATTATCGGTTCCCAGTCGGGATCAGTTCTATCTGTAACTAAGACTTGCCCTGGTTGGAACTGTGCGATTTTATGCACATCTGTAATCAGGTGCGCTTTACCTTGACTGATGGCTTCCCCAATCGCACGTCCGGTGAGTAGAAGATGGGGGGATGAGGAAGATCTTGCTTTTTCATCTGCCTCATCTGTCTTTAAGAAGCGGTAAGTCCGCAACACATTTTCCGTCTTCTGAGATTGCACAGTTTCAGGACGGGCTTGCACAACAAACAATTCGTTGGTAATACCATCTTTCGCCCATTCGATGTCCATTGGGGTGTAAGTGTCGTTGACTGTGGAATAATGCTCTTCAATCACACAGGCCCAACGAGCTAGTTGTAAAATCTCATCATCAGTCAGAGCGAATTTGCCTCTTTCACTTTCAGGAACTAGGACGTTTTTCGTAAATTTCGAGCCGTCGTCATAAATCATTTTTAATTCTTTACTACCCAATCTTTTATCGACAATTGGGCGAAAATCTTCTTTGAGAGTTGGTTTAAAAACGCAGTATTCGTCTGGGTTAACGGACCCTTGGACAACGTTTTCTCCTAAACCGTATGCTGCGCTAATCAGTGCAGCATCCTTGAAACCTGTCTCTGTTTCAATGGAAAACATCACCCCAGAACATGCTAAATCAGAACGCACCATTTTTTGCACGCCAACAGCAAGGGCAATGCTGAAGTGGTCAAATCCCTTGGTGTGGCGGTAGGAAATGGCACGATCTGTAAATATGGAAGCAAAGCATTTGTGACAAGCGGCTAAAACACTTTCTATACCAGTGACGTTGAGGTAACTTTCTTGCTGTCCGGCAAAACTGGCGTCCGGCAGATCTTCTGCGGTAGCACTTGAACGCACTGCTACATCTGTGTCTGGGTTGTATCGCTCACATAACGTTTGGTACGCACTAACAATTGCCTCTCTTAATTCTTTAGGAAACGGTGTGTGCAGCAGAAGCGATCGCGCCTTTTTCCCACGTTCTCGTAAATTTTTTACATCTTCTACATCCAAGTCAGAAAAGAGTTTGCGCAGTTTTTCTTCTAGCCCAGCACCTTCAATAAAATAGCGATAAGCGTAAGCTGTAGTAGCAAACCCGATAGGAACATTAATACCTTTAGGCGTCAATTGTTGAATCATCTCACCTAAAGATGCATTCTTCCCACCAACTATCGGTATGTCGGTAATGCCCACCTCATCAAACCACAGGACGAGCGATCGCTCTTTGGAGGATGAGTGCAACAAAGTCTTTTTTGCTACTGTATTCATCTGTATTTGCCTCCTAATTTTGATGCCCTGATTGTTCGACGATTGCTTGCCTCTACGTAAGGTATATCACATTCAATCGTAGACGGATTTTATAGTTTTTTTAGATTTTACAGAAGAGATTTGCATTTATATGTATAACCTAACGCAATTCCCTGTGGTAAAAGTTCGCAGAGGCGATGAAGTCAGCAGAGCAGTAACTTGATATAAGATAAGAATGCGTTTTACTCGCTTTAGTTCGTCAACTCAAAATTGACGGGTTGAGGCTGACATGGGGATACGGTGATACGGAGACGCAGAGAATTTTAACTCAGCAGGCGTTGCCTTGACAGACTACTAGAAGAGTAAAAATATAAATTTTGCACAGGTTAAATCCACATTGGTGACTGAGATGTAGCGGTTATCATTTAGCGTTTGAGTATAGGTCAGAAAAAACCTTTTTGTGAAGATAGAACAACAGGAGACTCACTGATTGCTAAACTACCCATTGATACTAGATTTGTGTTATCACTAGCAAACCATTTTAGGAAGGAGCAGTCGTGGGCAAGTACGACAAGTTTTTTAACTCAAAAAAAACATTAGAAGAATCAATCAGTCCAGAAGAAGCAGTTGCGGCGATCGCGGTTGTCACAGCTGCTGCTGATTCTTCATTAGAAGAAGTGGATCCAGATTTTTTGGCGGATATCCTCTGGGGACTCGAAATTTTTGAAGAATACTCAGATGATGAATTGTTAGAAACGCTAGATAAAGTCGTAGCCATTGCAGAGGAAGGTCAGATAGGAGCACTATTTAACAGTGCAAAAAAATCTCTGACAGGCGAGTTAATACTGGATGCTTATGCTGCGGGAGTCAGCGTACTTGTAGACGAAGAGGAACTACGTATTCCCAAAGGAAAAACGACTTTGCTCAAAAAGCTCCAAGAAGCATTGGAAATTAACGAAAAAGATGCTAAAGAAGTGATAGATGAGGTGATCGCCGCTTTTGAAGAGGTAGAAGATGAAGACTTCCTAGAAGACGAGGATGAGACAGAACTTGAGGAAGACTTAAACCCAAACGTGTATGAATCACCCTCAGGTAATTTTATAGTTCTAATTCCTGTTAACTCTCAACAAGGTGGTAGAGTTGAAACTCAAGAAGGCTCAGTTAGCTTTTCTGATGACTCTGGCAGATTGTTGAGAATCGATTATTTCCCTATCTCCTCAAAACAGACAGAGGAAATGGATTCTGTCGGACACCAAGAATATCTGCGTTCATTTCTCGTTAGTAAGTATGTGCCTCAAACAATTGTTGCTAATTTACCAGATGCTCAGGTTAAGCATACTGAATATCTGGAAGACATATTAGAAGGGGCTTACTTCGTATTAGTTGATATGCCCCAAGGTTCAACAGTTACAAAAACAGGAAACAACGGTACTGCAACTAAGTTAAATGCATACCGTGGTGTTTTAGCATTTAGCTATGGTGACCTTTTGTATATCGTCAGCAGTCAGCACAGCTTTTTTGACAAAGAAAAACCAAATTCTCTTGAACAAGAAGCTGAGGATATCAAGCAGAATGTTTTAGGTTTCGTTGATACTATTGAGTTTCTTTAGAATTAACGAACTTTTACCAATTTTCACTACAGGGGTAGACGCGTGATGGTTTGTTATTAAACAGCATACCTGTTCTACCCCTGTTGTTTATTCAGCCAAGCAATTAAATCTTCTGCATTGGAGAAATCTAACAACGCCTCAGCTAAATCTTCTAATTGATTGAGTGAGAGTTGACGAATACGTTCTTGTAACTCAGGCTCAACTGTACCAATTCGCCGGTTGAGTAAACGCATAATGACAGCCAATTCTCCTTCTTGTCTACCTTCTTGTCTACCTTCTTGTCTACCTTCTTGTCTACCTCGTCGTATCCCTTCTTCCATCCAGCTGGTGAGAATTTCCATAACAACCTCCTGTTGAACTGGTTCAAACTTCGCAATTTCTGTTTTAAAAACCTCTTCCTCTTGAGCATTTAGCTTTAGGTAAGTATCAATAAATCCAGAAATCATTTTTGTCCGTGCTGGATCAAGTCGCAAAGTAGCTAATAGCCGCAAACATTCCGACTTCACTCTAGGGCGTTCTTCTGGAGCTATGTTCATTTTAGCCATGAGCGCACTGGCTACGGGATTTTCTTGTCGCAAGAAATTCCGCCAATTTAAACGATTTAGCTGTAATACTGCGTAGTTAAGCTCTAAAACAACTTTGTCGGGAAATTCTACTCTGTATACATTTGGTTGAGGCGTACGCGGAGAATCAAAAGAAAAAATGACAATTGGGTACACAGGAAGCGCAAATTTTTCAAACAATCGAGCGAAATAGCGAAACATTCGTCGTCCAAAGTCTGCTTGTGAATAAGCTTGGTTTTCTATATGAATCAGAAAAAATGATTCTTGCTCTTTAAATTGAGCCTTGACGACTAAATCTGCTTCATACTGTTCACCCGCAGTGATATCAGTAAAAATTTCCTTGTCCAAAAATTCTAAACAATCAGATTCTAAATAAGCAATAACTTCGGGGAAAAATAGCTCTAAAAACTCCACAAAAAATGTCGTCAGCAGTTCCTTAAACAGGCGATCATGATCAATCATGTCAAAATCGCTCCACCCATTAACCGCTCATACCGATACTTCAACTCTTCCTTCATCAAATACCAACGTTCCAAAGTTGCATCTATCTCTATCACCTTTTCGGCTGCTTGTCGCGCCAAAATTAACACTTCTTCATCTTCCACTAAACTCGCCAATGTAAAATCTGGTATACCTGATTGACGAGTCCCCAAAACCTGTCCAGGACCACGAAAACGCATATCCATTTCCGAAATGAAAAAGCCATCCTGAGATTGTTCCAAAACCCTCAGACGTTGCTGTGCATCTGAACTTTTGGAACTACTCAGTAAAAGACAATAGGACTTAGCTGCACCTCGACCAACACGTCCCCGGAGTTGGTGCAACTGAGATAAGCCAAAGCGCTCTGCATTTTCAATGAGCATAACTGTCGCATTCGGCACATCAACACCCACCTCTACAACAGTGGTAGAAACCAAAATTTGAGTTTCATTGTTGCGGAATTTAGTAATAGCTTCATCCTTTTCGGCTGAACTCATGCGACCATGAAGCAGCCCCACCTGAAACTCTGGAAAAATGCTTTCCTGTAACTTTTTATGCTCTTCTACTGCCGATCGCAAATCCAATTTTTCTGATTCTTCCACCAATGGCAAAACCACATAAGTTTGTCGTCCTTGGGCAATTTCTCGGCGGATAAGATCATAAGCATGACTACGTTGCTGATTCACGAGTACGGTTGTCTGAATCGTTTGCCTTCCTGGTGGTAACTCATCAATCTGACTCACATCCAAATCCCCGTGTATTGTCAGCGCCAAAGTTCGAGGAATAGGAGTTGCTGTCATAGTTAATACATGGGGTTGCTCGCCTTTTTGCTGTAAACGCGCCCGTTGTTCAACTCCAAAACGGTGTTGCTCATCAATCACAACCAAACCCAATCGCATAAAGTTGACAGAATCTTGAATTAAAGCATGAGTTCCCACCAAAAGCGGCAATTCACCCGTTTCTAACTGAGCATGAATTTGTCGTCTTTTTGCTGTTTTCGTAGAACCTGTGAGTAATTCCACTGGTAAATGCAGGAGGTTAAACCAACTCACTAACTTGCGATAATGCTGTTCCGCCAAAACCTCTGTGGGAGCCATTAGTGCTGCTTGATACCCAGATTGAAGAGCAGCAAGGATAGCAATTACAGCAACAACAGTTTTACCAGAACCCACATCCCCTTGCACCAAACGATTCATCGGTGCGGGTTTTTGCAAGTCATTGAGAATTTCGTTAATGACTCGTTGCTGTGCGTTAGTCAGTTTAAACGGCAGTATCTCGGAGAATTTTTCCAGTAATTGACCTTTTGGGGCTAGAAGCGCACTGGTTTGAGTTTCCCTGGCTTTCTGTTGACGTTGGAGTAACCCAAGTTGCAGGTAGAAAAATTCATCGAAGACGAGGCGGCGACGGGCAGCTTGGAGGCTAGCGCTGTCTGGGGGAAAGTGTATATTATTAACAGCTTCCTTCAATTCCATCAAATTATACTTATCTCGCAGACCGCTAGGCAGTGGATCTTTAAGATGGACAGTCGCAGGTAAAGCAGCAATAACTGCCTGTCGTACCAAATCCGCCCCCACTCCCTCTGTCAGCGGATAAATAGGCACTATCCTACCAATCATTAAAGACTCAATTGTATCTCCTGGATGTCCCAAAACTTCTAGTTCTGGGTCTTCCAACGTTAGACCATATTTACTTTCTTTGACCAACCCGCATGCCGCCACAATACTACCATTCGGGTAGCGGCGCTTGAAACTTTCCTGCCAAGCACGACTGCTATAACGTGTACCAGCAAAAAATCGGCTGATTTTGATCTGACCTGTCTGATCACGTAGCAGCACTTCTAAAATCGTCAATTTGTTGTTTTTGGGAGTCGTAAAGCAGTTACAGCGCTTCACTGTTGCCACTATTGTCACCGTCTCCCCCGCCACCAAGTCTTGAATATTTACCTGACGAGCATAGTCAATATGGTCACGGGGATAATAGTAAAGTAAGTCACGCACGATGTATAAACCAAGACGTGCTAAATTAGCAGCTTTTCTAATGCCTATTTCTGCTAAATCACTCAACTTTTGGTCTAAGTTAGGAGCAAGTCTCCGACTCACCTCAGCAACAATTTGAGATTTTGGATTTTGGATTTTGGATTTCGAGAATGAGGAGTAGGAAGATGAGGAAGGTATTGCTGCGTTATCTGCCTTATCTGCCTCATCTCCCCTTGCTTCCCCTCCCCCTTCAACCACTTGCTGAACTTGGTACAGATATCTGCGAGTTTCTGCTACTAAGTGTTGTCTATCTTCCAGTTCCAGATTGGGATAATCAGCAAATTCAGTTGCCAACTGTTGCCAGCGACGACGTTCAATACCAGGTAAGCCTGTGGGGAATTTGCCAAAAGTCAGGGTAAGAAACTCACTGAAGCGGTATTGTTTGCCCAGCAAATCAGTAAAGCCTTTTTCTGCTTCTATTGCCAAAGCTTTCTGTAATCGTATCCAATCTGGTTTGTCAGTAGTCATTAGTCATTAGTCAGTAGTCATTAGTCATTAGTCAGTAGTCATTAGACTTCGGACAAAAAACAGATCACTAATCCTCAGACCAAATTGCACGCCATGCTGCTTCAGCTTGGGCAACTGAACGTTCCCGCTGTTTTTTTTGATACTCTTGCCCTCGTCTACGAAGCTGCAGTAAGACACTGTGAATCTGCTTGCGATTAGACGAGAGTGTCGGATCAGCAAACTCAATTTCCCCAAGCCGCAGATTAATAGCCATGATTTGTGTCAAGTTAGAGTCTTCTGATTGCAGATCATTATCAATTTCAACAACCAAGTTTAGTAGATTGGGTGGTCCTGGCATCACTTCAGCAGAAGCTTCTGAAGCAGCTGCTGCAGCTGCTTCTAAAATCGGTTCTGGTAATTTTTTTGGTAAGATCCCTGCTTTTTGTAAGCGAAGATTAGCCTCACGAGAAACTCTTTTGAGCTTTTCTTGTGTCAGTCTTTCTATATTCTGTTGCCATTTTACTAGTTCTACAGGGTTAGAGGTGTTTGGAAAAGACGACACGCTTTGTAGCGAGGATAAAGAGAATAAAGTTGAGGAGGTTAGAGAAGTTGGAGGAGTTGAGGAGGATAGGGAAGTTGGGGGAGTTAAGGAGGATAGGGAAGTTGGGGGAGTTGGGGCAGTTGGTGAAGTGGTTAGGGGAGTTAGGGAAGTGGGAGAAGTGGGTAGAGTTACGGGAGTAAAAGACGAAGGTTGATCTGTTTGCTTATCCTCATCAATTTCCTCATCTTCGTTGTGTTGTTCCTGTTCTTCCTTATGCTGCTCTTGTTCAGTCTTGATAAGAGATTGTAACTGCTGGGCTGTTTGTTGACCCAACTTACGAATAGCTTGTTGCAATTGTTGTCGCTGATTCAATGACAAACTCAAAAAGGTTTCAGGATACCCTTGAGTACACAGGTGATAAGTCGCTAGAATCAGTTGCCTTTGTACGGTTTGCCCCAATGCGGTTAAATAATTTGTGTAGGCGCTTCGGAGTTCTTTTGCGATCGCCTGTATTGCTTCTTCTAATGCTAATATCTCTCGTTCAATTTGCTCGATTGCTTTCGCCATATCTTCTTGCTATCATGCATCTGAACCTTATTATGGTACAAATGTATTTATTGTTTTTCAATAATCACCCAAAGAATTTTGGAATCTTGGGTTTTTGGATATGAATTTTGGATTGAGACAAAGATACACACTTTCATCTATAGTAACGTTGACTCAATGTGTTAAAAACCTGATATTTCGTTGAGTTTGAATGAAAAACAGGTCAGCTAAACTTGCCTGACCTGTTAAGTTAAATAGTCTTGTGTCACCTATCTTTTACCGATAACTAATGACAAATGACTCAATTACTTGCTACCCATTTGTGCAGCAACTTCTTCTGCAAAGTTACTTTCTTGCTTTTCAATGCCCTCCCCGAGGATATAGCGAATGAAGCGACGAACTTGGATACTGTCGCCCAGTTTTGAAGCGTTTTGCTTAATCAATTCTTCTACTGTGATACTCTGATCGCGAATATAAGGTTGATCTAACAAACTCATTTCTTGTAGACGTTTTTCAATCCGTCCTTGAACAATCTTTTCTTTGATGTTCTGTGGCTTGTTTGCCAAGTCATCCCGCCCCATTTCAATATCCTTTTCTTTTTGGGCAACTTGATCAGGAATTTCGCCTACGTTCACGTACTCAACGTTTGGACAAGCCGCAACTTGCATGGCTATACTCCGTGTTAGAGTTTGAAACTCGCTACGATCACTCACTGAATCGTTTTGATTGTTTAGTTCGACTAACACACCAACTCGACCACCAGTATGGATATAGCTGTCTACTATCCCTTTTGTATCTTTGGAGAGTGCGAATTTGGTAAAGCGACGCAGTTGGATATTTTCACCAAGTTGACCACTCATTTGCTTGATGAAATCTTCTACGTTAACACTTTCATCTTCAATGTAAGGTTGAGCAAGCATTGTCTCAACATTTTCAGCAGTCGTTGCTTGCTTCGCCAGATTTTGAACTAGGGCTTTGAAAGCTTCGTTACGGGCAACAAAATCAGTTTGGCAGTTGACTTCTATGAGCACACCAACCTCACCTCCGGGTTGAATGTATGTATCCACCAGACCTTCTGCCGCAATACGTCCTGCGCCCTTATCGGCTTTGGCGATGCCCTTTTGTCGCAGCCACTCGATGGCCTTTTCTATGTCACCGTCACTTTCTTTTAGCGCCTTCTTGCAGTCCATCATACCAGCACCAGTTTTCTGACGTAGCTCTTGGACTAGTTTCGCAGATATTTCCGCCATGTTGCCTCAATTCCTACTTCATTGACAGTTTTAATTATTCTCAAATAAAATTTTGAGTTCTGAATTTTAACAAAGTCCTGAGTTATGAGTTGTGAGTACTCAATCAAAAGAACTCACCCTCCGGGTTCGGCAGTTTGCTTATGCCGACGACGGCAGTTCCTTCAAGTCGGGCATTGGCCGCTCAACGCACTGCATTGGGAACCCTTTCAGCAAAGCTGGCACAAAGGACTAGTACTTGATGAGGCTCTCCCTCAAGGTTGTTCCAGAGTTGGAAACCCTCATTCGAGCGCTACTTCACCCCCGCACTGCCTTACCATTTAGGACTAAACTTGGGATTTTACCTGCGGCTGTTTACTCAGAAATAGAAAGTACCACTAAGTACCGAGTATTACTATTTTACTCGGCACTCGGCACTCAACACTCAAGACTTAGCAGGCAATTATTCTTCTTCTTCGTCGTTGGGAATCGCCAAGCCAGAGTAATCGGCTTCACCTTCCTCGTAGTCGTAGTCTTCCTCTGCGCCGTCGTAATCTTCGTAATCTTCTGCATCCAATTGACCGTGACGACCTTCATAAATGGCGTCTGCCAATTTGCCTACTATCAACTTAATTGACCGAATGGCGTCATCATTTGCTGGGATGGGAATATCTACGACATCTGGGTCACAGTTAGTATCCAGCATGGACACAATGGGAATTGACAACTTTTGGCATTCTTGTACTGCGTTATACTCCCGCCGTTGATCTACAATCACAACCACATCGGGAACTTTCCGCATAGCTTTTATTCCACCCAGATATTTCTGAAGCTTCGCCATTTCCCGACGTAACATTGAGGCTTCTTTTTTTGGCAGCAAATCAAGAGCGCCATTTTCTTCCCGACGTTCCAAATCTTTGAGGCGATCTACGCGGGTTTTGATAGTCGCCCAGTTAGTGAGCATTCCACCCAACCAACGCTGGTTAATGTAGTGAGAACCACAACGGGCAGCTTCTTGAGCAATGATTCCTGCTGCTTGGCGCTTCGTACCAACAAACAAGAATTTCTTGCCTGCCTCAGCTTGTGACCTCATGTACGCATAAGCTTCTTCCATCAACTGGGCAGTCTGCACCAAGTCGATGATGTGTACTCCATTACGAGAAGTGTAAATGTATGGAGACATTTTTGGATTCCATCTACGGGTTTGATGCCCAAAGTGAACCCCAGACTCCATCATTTGAGCCAATGAAACAACAGGCATGTTTTTTACTCCTATTCGGGTTAAACCTCCATTCAGGCGTATTTCCAAAACCAGGAAACACCCGAACTCCTGAATGTGCGAGATTAATTAACCATACTAAGGTAACATAGTTGTGCCAACTATTGGGGAATTAGAAATGTTGAGAAAATACGACATTTAAAAGAGGAAATTACTACATCTGTACAAGGACAAAGCCAATCCCCCAGAGTTTCTTTTCAAGTTGCCTTTTGCATTTGGGAGTAAGCTTGATAAACACCCTTGACGTTATACCAGTTCAGAAAAATTCGAGCAGCTTCTAACGCTAACTGTGGTTTTCCCAAATCAATTAGCCATTGCAAAAATGGTGCCATTGTACGTTCGTTGAGGATGCCATTCAATGATAAAATTCCCCAAAGTAAGCGATGCAACCAAGTCATTTGAATCATCATTCGCACTTCCCAAGTAGGATGCTTTTGATAAAACAACACTCCCATACGTCCACGCTGAACTTCTTTATCGATCAAGCTTGGCACTTGTTGTAAGTTAAAGGGTGGATGCCAGTGATACCCAACAGCATCTGGACATTTGATAAGTTTTAACCCAAGATTTTTGAGTCTAACACCCAGTTCTAAATCTTCCCAACCATAAAGTTGAAAATGAGTGTCAAAAAGTCCAGCTTTCTCCAACCAGTGCTTGGGGATGGCTACATTTCCTGTAGCAAAAAAAGCTGCAGAAAAATCTGTTATTTTGTACGGTTCAGAAGTGGGGTTGTCAAAATTACAAGTATTAATGACTGCACCATATGTGAAGAAGCGATCGCCCCCCAATTTTTCCTTGCCTTGTATCAACGCATCAGCGTGGGCTTGCAGGAAATTCTCCGTCACAACTAAATCACTATCAATAAAAATAATAGTGTCCCCTAATGCCTTTTCTACTCCCAAATTTCGCGCTGCTGCTGGTCCTGCGTGGTTTTGATGAAACGTTTTCACATGGGGAAATTCGCCTTTATGCGCTTCCAACCATTCCAATGTGCCATCATCAGAACCATCGTCCACCAAGACAATTTCGTAACCAGTCATTGAACTTGACGGACTCAGTTGCTGCGTCTCCAAAGCTATAAGACACTTTTCTAAAATTGGCTTACGATTGTAAGTCGGAATAACAACACTAAAAAACACAGTCTCACCCACAACAGTAAATAATTCAAAATGGACTGCGTCCCGCTACGCTAACAAAATTCAAAATTCAAAAACGAGCGTGCTAGTCTACCTCCAGGATAGGACAATAAGGACTACAGCAGTGTTCCCTAAAGCTAAACCACCCCAGTCCTTCTCGGTTTTGAGGTGGTTAAAATGAATTTTATGGCGCTACGATTTGCAGCTTTTTTCAGTTGAAAGTCTTTTTACGATGGTGTTTGCGCAATAGAAAACCTGCTCCAAGTACACCCAAGCCGACTAGCGCTGGAGTAACTGTTGGTTCTGGAACTGCCCGAGGAGTCCGCAAGGAGAATTTCAGGATAGCGTTACCGGTAGAAGGAGTTCCTGGGGGAGCAAGTGCATCCTCCTCAGTAAAATCTATTTTGCCTGTAGCGTTTTGGAATATGCCCATTCCATTGGTAATAGTTATAGTACCACCACCTTTAATTGTGCCTGCGATGGGGTTAATTTCAGCGCTGTCATTCGCTGTTCCAAATAACTTATTGACACCATCACCGTAGTATATGTCGCCAAGTGTTTTGCCTTCTATGCCAAATACGGTTGGATCTGAATTGAATCTGGTAAATGTGTTGGCTCCACGAGACTCAGATTGTCCATAAGTATTGCTAGTAAATTTAGTCAATCCGTGAGGAGCATCAGCATTTTCTCCTGTGATGGTTGCCCTTAGAATGTTCTGTTCTGGTAGGAATGGGTTAATCTCGACTGATGTCTTATAGTTAGTAGTAAATTCATAGGTATTATAGGTAGCCTGGGCACTCGCGCTTTGTACATTTAACCCGAAACCACTGAAAGCTAAAGCTACTGGTATAAACCATTTGATGTGTAAACGGAGCATAATTTACCGTATATTCTATGTTAATTAGACACTGAGTATAAACACATAAATTGTCTTAATTAATAGTACGTAATAATTAGGAAAGTCGTAATAAATTTGTTATAAAGCAGTCGTAAAGTCATTGTGAAATTGAGTTAAACAAGATTTGTGCTATTTAATACACAATAGAAAACGTACTGCAATACAAAACGTCACTTGTCTAGTAATGCCCGCGGTAAGTTAATTTGTGGACATTATTAATGCTAAAAATCTCATTTACATGGAGTTATTTAAATCATGCTTTTAGAGCAAGATTGCAATTGTAGGTGTTCAGATAGTTTTGTTAATCAAAATCAAAACAGCCAAAAAACCCAGCATTTATCAATAACTGTTTGTTTACTTGCTGGGTTTTTTGTTGCTGAGTGGAGTGTCGGTTTGTGGAGTGGAAGTTTATCTCTACAGGCAGATGCAGAACATATTCTTTCTGACATCGCGGCTTTGGGAATATCGCTGTTTGCCAGTTGGTTAGTACAGCAACCTGCTGCTGCAAGGGCAACATTTGGATATCGCCATATTGAAATTATGGCGGCTTTGGTAAATGGCTTAAGTTTACTTGTGATTGCTATTTTCATTTGTTGGGAAGCAATTCACCGCTTTCAAAGTCCACAAGAAATTTCAGGCTTGCCCATGTTAGGGGTAGCCATGTTAGGTTTAATCGTCAATTTGCTCAATATAACTTTGCTGCATCCCCACTCTCACGATGATCTCAATCTACGGGGTGCTGTGCTTCATATTATCGCTGATACTGCTAGTTCTGTGGGTGTGATAATTGCTGCTATTGTGATTCACTTTTGGAATTGGTTATGGGCAGATACAGCTATTAGCTTAGTAGTTGCAGGCTTTATGATCTTAAGTGCTTTGCCACTTGTCCGAGAAAGTCTCTCAATTCTTTTGGAGTATGCACCAAAATCAATTAACCCTGCTGATGTAGAAGTTTTTCTGAGATCTTTTCCTCATGTTTTGCAGGTGGAAAAACTCTATATTTGGAGAATAAGCAGAGAACAGATCATGCTTTGTGCTCATCTGAGTGTGGATTGTGCGACTGTTGAACAACGCGATCGCCTACTTGGGCAACTACAAACTCATCTAGAGCAAACTTTTGCCATCAATCAGATAACTTTACAACTCACTCACCCCAAGTCTTTAGCAGTAATGCCAATTCATCCTTTGTTCAAGCAAGATTTAATTTCAATGCTATCCGTAGAAAAGAAATAATGACAATAAAGGATTTGGATCACATCACAGATTGATCTAAATTATTGAAAATATAGACACATTATGATAATGTCATTGAGTTGAAAAATAAACGTAAATAGGTTAGATAGTAATGACTCATTGTTGAGTTTTGCTATTGGAGAGACAAATGGGTCGCGCGAAGAAAGTTGTTTTGGCTTATTCTGGTGGTGTAGATACCTCTGTGTGCATTCCTTACCTCAAGCATGAATGGGGTGTGGAAGAGGTGATTACCTTAGCAGCAGATTTAGGACAGGGGGATGAATTAGAACCTGTCAGAGAAAAAGCCCTGAAATCGGGTGCCAGTGAATCGCTGGTGGTGGATGTTAAAGAAGACTTTGTGAAAGACTACGCTTTTCGCGCAATTCAAGCAAACGCTCTTTATGAAAATCGCTATCCATTGAGTACTGCCCTTGCTCGTCCGTTGATTGCTAAAGCTTTGGTAGAAGCGGCAGAAAAATATGGTGCGGATGCGATCGCTCACGGATGCACTGGTAAGGGAAATGACCAAGTACGTTTTGATGTCTCGGCTGCCGCACTTAACCCCAATCTCAAAATACTTGCCCCAGCGCGGGAATGGGGAATGAGTCGCGAGGAAACTATCGCCTACGGGGAACGGTATGGTATTCCCTCGCCAGTGAAGAAAAAGTCTCCCTACAGCATTGATCGTAACTTGCTCGGTCGCAGTATAGAAGCAGGTCCTCTGGAAGACCCCAATGTGGAACCACCAGAAGAAATTTATTTAATGACGAAGGCGATCGCCGACACTCCCGACAAACCAGAGTATGTTGAAATTGGCTTTTCCAGAGGAATTCCTACCACTTTGAATGGCGAACTCATCAACCCAGTTGATTTGATTCAACAACTGAACCAGGTGGTTGGGAATCACGGTGTTGGACGCATCGACATGGTAGAAAACCGCTTGGTAGGTATCAAATCGCGGGAAATTTATGAAACTCCCGCTTTGCTCGTGTTAATTCAGGCACATCGTGATTTAGAAAGCCTGACTCTGACAGCAGATATTAGCCACTATAAGCGTGGAATAGAGGAAACTTACAGCCAATTAATTTACAACGGTCTTTGGTACAGTCCCTTAAAAGGTGCACTGGATGCCTTTATTCAAAAGACACAAGAGCAAGTGTCTGGAACTGTGCGGGTGAAACTATTCAAAGGCAACGCTACCATAGTTGGGCGTAGTTCAGAAAATTCCCTCTACACCCCTGACTTGGCAACCTACGGTGCTGAAGATACATTTGATCATAAGGCAGCAGAAGGTTTTATTTACGTTTGGGGATTACCAACGCGCATTTGGTCACAGCAGCAAAACGCTAGATAAATTAGGCTTTGTAGCGAAAGCTAAGGGTGTAGGGGAATAAGAGAATAACAGAAGAAATGCATTTTCTCTATCCCAAGCGTAAATGCATTTCCCCTACACCCCTACACCCAAGCGTCTTGGTGCAAGTCTGGAGTTGATTTATCTGTGTTACCCTGTGTTCATCTGTGGTTCCAAATATTGGAATATCACTTTTGCAAAAGGTTGACTATTGACTAAGAACTAGTGACCAATGAATAAAAAGTGGTTTCGGATTGGCATCGTGGGTGTATTCTTGCTGTCACTCGCCTTGCGATTTTGGGGATTGGGAAGATTTAACACCTTTGTCTTTGATGAAGTTTATTACGCTAAATTTGGTAATAATTACCTTACCCATACACCATTTTTTGATGGTCATCCACCACTAGGTAAGTATATGATTGCACTGGGGATTTGGATTGGTAGCCATATTCCCTTTTGGCAAGATGAGGTGAATGGGTTTACTGGTTCAGTCATGTCACCCGTGACTTACCGTTGGATGAATGCCTTTTCTGGTTCATTTATCCCTATAATAGTCGCTGCCATTGCCTATCAGATAAGTTATCGTCGTGGTTTTGCTTTACTTGCTGGTTTGTTCACAGCTTGCGACGGTATATTTCTTGTAGAATCTCGCTATGCTCTGATCAACCAGTATATTGTCATCTTTGGATTGCTGGGACAGTGGTTTTTCTTATTGGCATTAGCAAAACAAAGACAACAACGCAGTTTTTGGTTAATACTTTCTGGCATAGCTTTTGGTGCATCAGCTGCTACCAAGTGGAATGGTTTGTGGTTTTTGCTAGGGACTTACCTAATCTGGATATTAGGTTGGGGAATTCGTTTATGGCAATCTTTTAGCTTTGTTGACAACGAAACTTACTCTGAAGTCCAAGAAGCATTTGTTTCTCATCCTCCCGACACAATCAGTGGAAGAAAACGTCAGAAAAGATTTTCTTCTTTATCTTCCTTCGCTTCCTTAAGCGAGTCTAACTCTGGCTTATCTGGGAAAAGAACATATAGAATTTCTCCTGATAATGCTAGCTTAAAATCTTCCAATAATAGTGGAAAGGTCAATCTAACACCATTACAAAAATTAACTCAACTTAATCTAATTCACATTGTTATTTATTTCGGTTTACTCCCTTTAATAATTTACAGTTTGATTTGGATACCTCATTTACTCTTAAATACAAAATTTGGATTTATAGAACTACACAGACAAATTTTACTGTTTCATGAACGTCTTGGTGGTAACACTCCTAAAGTCCATCCTTACTGTGCTGCTTGGTATAAATGGCCCTTGATGACTCGACCAATGGCGTATTTTTACCAAACAGCACAAAACCTTAAGGAACCACCACCTGTTATCGGACCTCCTTTGCCTGCAGGTGCTGGTAAAATTATTTACGATGTCCATGCAATGGGCAATCCGTTTTTATGGTGGTTTGGTGTTGCAGCACTTTTGTTTTTACTTGGAATGCTGGTGTGGCGATTCCTCATTCCTTTGGTCAGGCAAAAACGCTTTTCTCCTCCAAGGACACTGAGTGTTGATACTTGGATTGCCTTATATATAGTGATCAATTATATTGCTAATTTACTGCCTTGGGTGGGAGTAAATCGTTGCGTTTTTATCTACCATTACATGACGGCTGTAGTGTTCGCATTTTTAGCGATCGCTTGGCTTGTTGATCAGTGCTTACGTAGTTATCATATTCCACTCCGCGCTGTTGGTGTTACCATTACCTTTATTATTGTGAGTGCTTTTGTTTTTTGGATGCCTATTTATTTAGGTTTACCTCTTTCAAATTTTGAATATAGACCAATGCGGATGTGGTTTAATTCTTGGATTTAGAATTAGAAATTTAACAACAACTCAGTGAAAGCCACAGATCCCCGACTCCTTTAAAAGTTGTAGGGGATCAAGTTTGCTTACAAATAATTTACAGCGGTTTTCATATCAATAGACCACAAATCGTAGGGGAGCCAGTGCGTTGGACGGGTTTCCCGGCTTGTAGACGCCCGGAGGGCGGCTTCCCGCAGGGTAGCATCTGGCGTTGGGCATTGCTCACAAAAGCCTACGTGATAGACATTTGAGATATTGGTGAGCAATGCCCACCTTACAGAAAACTGCTGTAAGATCACTCCCCAAAAAGTGGACGCTATAGTGCGGAATTCAACCCGCGATCAAGAGTGTTGACCACATCTTTTTGATGCCTACTTGTATCAACATTAAAGTGAAAGGGTATAAGAAGGTAACAAATGGAAAATATATCTTACTCATCTAACTCTTCAGTAACGTCACCTGTTTTTCCTAAGTGCGTACGTGTTTGCCAAAATCGCACTTGTCGCAAGCAAGGTGCAGCCAAGGTGTTAGAGGCTTTTGAAGCGTTACCAACTCCTGAAGTGACTGTCACTGGTAGTACCTGTTTGGGACAATGCGGTAATGGACCAATGGTGTTAGTGCTACCTGAGATGGTTTGGTACAGTGGTGTTCGCCCAAGTGAAGTACCTCTACTGGTAGAACAGCACTTACGCGGTGGTCAAAGAGTGACAAAAATGCTCTATCATCGGTTTCATCCGCAGGGATAATGTTAATTTTTAACAATTTATAGCGATTATAGAGATCTGTACTTTTTTTGACCGAACCAGGACATCTGATTATGAATATTCAGCAACTACGCCAGTCTTTGAAACTTAAGTGGGTAAGTTACTACTACAACAATCGTTCGTGGCTGGGAAAAATGCGAGTTTGGGGAACTTACGATGGCCAACGTCGCCCTTCCTCTGGTTTTATTTTGGCAGCTTTGTCTGCTTTAGAGCCACAGCTTGAAGAAGTTTTGCCTTTGATTTGCGAACTCAACAACGATCCTGATCAGATTGTTGTTGCTTTGGGTCTTAACTTTAATCCTGAGGAGGAATTACACCTAATAGAATCGGCTGATTCTGTAAGTGAAAGCGAGGTTAACTGTGAGTCTGTTCTCCAGAAGTTGCCTGAGTATGAGCTTGTGAGTCCCAGTGTAGTTGCCACAGCAAAAGAAGACGACAGCAAATTTGTACCATCTGTTGCAGTGAGTACCGCAGTTCCTTTTCAAACACTCAACGAGTGTAAATATTTGACTTTTGCTGGAATTGCTAATGATGAGAAAAGTCACAGTTATACCAAGTTGCAATCAAAGGTAGCACCTGTGATTGCAAGCAGAACGAGGTTGCGGGAAGCAATCTTTCTTGACGAGGTACTACAACAGAGTGCTACTTGGCATCAACCAGTACAATCTGTTGAAGTTGCTAGCACTCAAAAGGAAAGCAACTCTGTGGCTTTGATGACAGCTGCTAGCACTGCGGTGGAAACCAAAAGTCAGTTCATACCTTTGGTTGCATTTCCTGAAAACGAAATTGAAAGCAAAAGTCAATCCGTGCCAGATGTTAGCCTTACTGCACGGGAAAAAAGTAAAAACAAACCTAGGTCATCGCTTGCTGTTCCTTCTGATGGAGAAAGTAAAAGTAGACTTGTGTCATCGGCTGCTGTCATTCCTAGGGAAATGGAAAACAAAGCTGTTTCATCTGCTGTTTCATCTATTGCCCTGGCTACCAAGGTGGAAAGCAAAAGTAGGCTTGTGACAACTCCACACAAAAATCCTGGTCATCAAGTTAACCCACCACCTGCTAAAATTACTCGTTTGGCTAATTGGATAGATGACTCTTGCCAAGGAATCGGATGGGATAGAGAGTAGACGCGTTGCGTTCCATGAAATGACTCATCAAAACTCTGGGTAGTCGTGAGAAACGAACGGGATTTCTACGACTTCGCCCTCAACGTCTCCTACATGGACTTTCAAACCTGCACCACCAGCTTTGGTGCGGATGTAGCCAAGCCCAAAGTCACCATCAAGGGTTTTGGTGTAACTCGTCAGTTTGCCAACTTTTTCATCCCCAATGGTGATCACACTTCCTGGTTCAGCACAACCACTTAATTTAATACCATATAAGTGCTGTTTAACACCTTTGTAGGTGTTGAGTCGGGCGATGGTTTCTTGTCCGATATAACATCCCTTATTAAAGGAAATAGTCTGCCATAAACCCGCTTCCAAGGGATTATATTCCTCGGTAAGTTCCTGCTCTGGAGCCGGACGTCCTTGTAATATTCGTAACTTATCCCAAGTAGAATCGCTGATTGGAACTGCGCCAGCTTCCAGAATTTTGCTCCAAACTTCTTGTTTACTAGAAGCTGGCAAAATCAGAGTATAGCCAGGGGAAGCCAAACCACTACCAACGCCTATCAAACCTCCATTAACTGAAGGGATGGAAATGTGATTACCATAAGCTTGACCGATAATTGCTGCAGCCCCCAGCTTTTCTACAACAGCATCACTTTGTGGTCCAATAAGGCTAATGGTGGCAGTTTCGTCAGTGACATCCGTGAGTTGCACCTTGTCAGCAAAGAAGATGTAGCGATCTAGCCATTGCATGAGAAACTCGCGACGGTTTGGCGAAACCAGCAACAACACGGCATCTTCCAGGATGTATACTGTTGCCAAGTCAAGAGTCCGGGCGGTAGAATTCACAAAAACTGTATCACAGCCTTGTCCTGGCTTGAGGGTTTGGATATCGTTTGTGCTTTGGTTGTGCAAGAAGCGGAGGCGATCGCCATCAGAAACTTTGATCCGTCCCCAAAAAGAGCGATCGCACACAGCAACTCCCTCTTGTACTGCTTGGATTGCTGCTGCGTCGTTGGTGTCAATGGCAGATGTAGACATAGTTATATCTTCACAGTTTGCCGCTAGGTTGTGAGCATTGAAAATCTTAGCAAATATGGGTGAGATACTGTAACTTAATTTATAGCGCTTCTGACTTCCTTGCAATACACCACCGAACCCCACCCCCAAACGCTTCGGATAAGATCCCCCCGCCTGCGGCGACCCCCTTAAAAAGGGGGTAAAAGGCTAAAAAAGCTCCTTTTTAGGGGGTAAAAGGCTAAAAAAGCCCCCCTTTTTAAGGGGGGTTGGGGGGATCTACGACAATTTTGTGTACTCAATGAGACTTTCCAAACATCCTCTCAGAGAATACTTTAGCTAAATCTTGCCGTAAACCTTGTCCGATATAAAACTTCATTAAAGCTTCAGGTGACATATCTTTACTATGAGCTACTTTTTTGAGTGATTCCAACGTGTCTGTTGGTATTCTTATCGATACTGTTTCTGCTGCACGCGATCGCAAATGTAGTTCTAGTTCTTCTTCAGAATTTTTCATATAACTTTCTTTCGATACGAGTGATTGGACGAGGATAAATTGGGAGACAGTATAAAATTTCTATTATTCGGCAAATCCAAGCTAAAATATGTGCACTAAAATAAAAAGGCTATGGCGAAATTTTATTAATGATAAATAAGTTATGAAACGAAATTTTACTGCAAGCGTATGGCAGGAAGGTAACTGGTTCGTAGCACAATGTTTAGAAGTTGATATTGCCAGCCAAGGAGAGACTGAAGCTGAGGCATTAGCTAATTTAGGTGAAGCTTTGTCACTGCATTTTGAACCACCAGTAGCCACTAGAACTCCCCAAATTAAGACACTTGAGGTAGAAGTCGGTGCCGCTTAAGCCACTACCTTATCGTGATGTTAAACGTAAATTAGAAGCAGCTGGCTTTGAGGAAGTTACCCAAAAGGGTAGTCACGTAAAATTTGCCAAATCTACAGATGAAGGAACTCGTACTGCGATTGCGCAAAGCGCAGACGCCAAGGGCGTATCGTACCTCGCCATCGGGAAATCACTATTGGTACACTCGGAAGTATTTTACGACAAGCTGGGATAAGTGTTGAAGAGTTTGAGGTTTTGTAATTGTTATAGCGTAGAATGGCGCTGATTTTTGGATTTTTAGTGCAAGTGAAACTAATACCTGTGATTTGTGGCACTTTATATATAAGGTTATATACTATCGTCTATCCGCTTGAGCAAGCGTTTATAAAATTGAGCAACTGCTTGAAAACACCACCCCGTCCCTCGTGCCAAAGCTGATAAAACTTTGGGTAGGGCATATTTTCGGCACAGCCCCATAAAATTTCTGTTGCTTGCTTACGGGTATATTCAGACTGAGAGTTTTGGATTAACTCAACTAAAGCCTTGATTGCAGTTGGGTTATCCTTGTCAATTTTTCTTAAGCTTTCTGCCGCTTGCCTACGGGTAGATTCAGACTGAGAGTTTTGGATTAACTCAACTAAAGCCTTGATTGTAGTTGGGTTATTTTTGCCAATTTGCCCTAAGCTTTCTGCCGCTTGCCTACGGGTAGATTCAGACTGAGAGTTTTGGATTAACTCAACTAAAGCTTTGATTGCAGTTGGGTTATCTTTGCCAATTTGCCCTAAGTTATATGCGGCTTGCCAACGGGTAAATTCAGACTGAGAGTTTTGGATTGACTCAACTAAAGCCTTGATTGCAGTTGCGTTATTTTCGCCAGTTTCTTCTAAGCTAGATACTGCTTGCCTACGGATAGATTCAGATTGAAAGTTTTGAATTAAATCAACTAAAGCGTTGGTTGCAGTTGGGTTATCCTTACCAATTTCCTCTAAGCTATATGCGGCTTGCCTACGGATAGATTCAGACTGAGAGTTTTGGATTAACTCAATTAAAGCCTTGATTGCAGTTGGGTTATTGTTGCCAATTTCTCCTAAGCTATATGTGGCTTGCCTACGGGTAAATTCATCCTGAGAGTTCTCTATTAACTCAACTAAAGCCTTAATTGAAGTTGAGTTATCTTTGCCAATTTTCCCTAAGCTTTCTACCGCTTGCCTACGGGCATATTCATCTTGAGACTTCTCGATTAACTCAACTAAAGCCTTGATTGCAGTTGGGTTATCCTTGTCAATTTTCCCTAAGCTTTCTGCCGCTTGCCTACGGGCATATTCATCCTGAGAGTTTTCGATGAACTTAACTAAAGCCTTGATTGCAGTTGGGTTATCTTTGCCAATTTGCCCTAAGCTTTCTGCGGCTTCCCTACAACTTTCTTCATGTTGAGACTTCTCAATTAACTCAACTAAAGCTTTGATTGCAGTTGGATTACCTTTGTCAATTTCTCCTAAGCTATCTGCCGCTCGCCAACGGATATATTCATCTTGAGACTTCTCGATTAACTCAACTAAAGCCTTGATTGCTTTTGTGCGATCCGTCTGTTGTATTGCTGTTTTGGCTTCTTCTTTTTTTGCAAAATAAAAATCAAAGCTCCACTCAATGATTTGTGCCACTATTGCATCTGCTTGGGGATAATCCTTAAACTCAGCAATCCCCGCTGCTGCTAAAAAGTAGGCTCGATAAGCATAAACTTTGTTGTTTGCACATCCATCCTTAAACTTTCTCAACCGTTGGATAAACTGCTCTTTCTGCTGGCTTTCCACATCCTCTCGCCCCAACCACAGCAAAATTACCTCTTTCCACTGCGGTTCAAAAATGCGGTAAGGCTTGTATCGGAGATTCTTCACACCGCTGTGGCTCCGTCTTTCCTGCGCAGGAGCTACGCTAACAGAATCACATACAGGTTTATTTTTGTGTTCGCGGGGTAGGAAAAAGTCCCAATCCTGAATTGCACACGCTGCGAAATATTCTTGAAACGTAGGATAGAAGAAAGCATAAACGGCTTCGTCAGTTTGAGAATCTCGATCTACTAAATTTAGCCAACCCAAATCACAAGCTAATTTGAACAGCTTTTCGTCCATTTCCTTTGCAAGACTCTCCCGCAAGCGAAATATTGCTGGGCTGTCTATTCCTTCTTGGGCTAATTTCCCCAGATACCAGTGCAATTCCTTTAGATTCTTGACATCATTGTGTTTCCACTCATAAAAATAGCGGCGGAACCTGTCGTATAATCCTGCTTTGGTTTTTGGCAATTCTGCTTGCTTATCGAGATAAAAAATTTGACACAACAGCGCCAACCTCAGCGGATTTTTGACTAACTCGCAGATGCGTTCTCTTCCAGTTTCTTTTAATTTCGTTTGTAGTTGTTCGCCTCGCTGTGGATTTTTGGCATCAGCAAACCACTTGTGAATAAATTCGTCAATTTGCTCTGGCTGAAAATCCTGAGTGCGATACGTGTCAAACCCACTCAGCGGATTGTTAACGCTAGCATCCCAGACATTTAGCCGACAAGTTAGCACCACCCGCGCCTGAGTCAGCCAAGAAGTGAGTTGTTTTTGAATTGTATCTAACGCCCGAACAGGTGAATCAAAACCCATCTCATCCACAGCATCCAACAGCAGCCACACCCCACCCTGCTGGAACCGTTTGATAAACTCTTGCTGAATCTGCGGCTCAATTTGCGACGTGACAACAACTTCAGGATGAGATAATCTCATCGCTTCTGGGAGCCATGTCTTGAGGAGATATTCTTCTAACGTCCTTTTTTCCAGACTAGCCAAAGAAATAAAGATGGGGAAGTTTTCAGTTTGTGACTTGATGAAAGATGCTATCGCCCCTAACAAAGTCGTTTTTCCTGCTCCCGGTTCGCCAATAATCGCAACATGCTTGTTTTTCCCTGTGGGAGTTTGCTCAATCACCTGTTGGAGAAACTCGTCATGTTGATAAATTTGGGCGATGGCTTCTTTCTCTACCTCGTACACCTCATTTAGGTGACAAGTTTCATCCCTACCCCGGCGAGACTGTTGTTTGCGTTCCACTAATCCCAGTGGTACATGAACATTCACCTCACATCCCATCTCAGTGACTTTCCGTCTTAGCCTTTGGGATTCTTGCTGATGTTCCAGCATCGCATCGCAAACTTTGCGCCAGTCAATGGGAGGTATTTTTTCAGACTCTAGCGAATCTTTGCCGATATTTATTGTATCGGCGTTATATATATTACCTTTATTATCTTTTTGCTCGTACCCTTTACCACCAGAAACATTCATATTTCATATTCTATTCAGGTGAGTTTTTATAACTGAGAGCTTGCACGATCACGAGGAAATCACGCTTTGCTTATATGAAATGGTGTTTAAAGTTACTCAAAAATCAGGTCTAGTTTTTCAGTCCATTTTAATGGACTTTGTCTATTAGCCTGGAACTTCAAGTCCTAGGCGGACGAGAACAAAGTCAAATAATATCTAAGAACCTTAACATGTCTTTGACAGGTGCAAGATGTCAGATAAAAAATAGGGAAGCTGATTCTTTGGCTTCCCAGAAACCTAAACTGACTGTTAAGAGGTTGTTTGAAAAGTATAGTTTTTGTCATGCTGAACCCTTCACTTCGTTCGAGGGTAAACTCCGCGGTAGCGGAGTGAAGCATCTGAGCCTCAACGAAAAATTGGGATTCTTCGCTCCATTTCATTTCGCTCAGAATGACAAATTATACTTATCTTGGACTTTCCAAACATCCTCATTAAGAATGCTCGTGAACGTTTATTGTATCAGCGTTATAAAATTTTCCTTTGTTGTGATTTTGCTGATAAGCTTTGCCACCATAAACGTTCATAATGTTGGAACCTTTACCCTCAGCTTCAAGTTCTTGGTTTATTTCATCGGCGAGATGTGAAACTTCTTCTTGAAATTGCGAATCTTCTTCCATCGCTAAATTAAGGTAAGTCTCAAGTCGCTTCAAATCTGGTTGCAAACCCTGCGCTTCTTTATCTATCTCGGCTTTCGCCTTGTGATAAATTCCTAATTTGGAAACGATTTTCTGGCGTAGTTCATTAATTTTAGGAATGACTACCGCTTCAGTTGCTTTCCCAATCAGGGTTTCTGAAACTTTTGTAAAAATGAAACCGATAATTGCAGCCGCTGACAAGGTGACTGGTTCCATAAGTGTAACTCTAAAAAATTTATACACATATGACTTCAATGATAACCAGTACAATTCCGCAAAAGGTTTGCTTAATTTTCTTTCCCCTCTTCTCTTAGCCTGTTAGTCACAGGGCATTATTAGGGTGGGCATTGCAATGCCCACCCTACACCTTTTTTTATAGATTCAGATCTTGGAACCTGAGGACATTTTTTACCGTCTTTTGTCTCAGATGGCAAAGAAAGTCCTCAGAACTGTTTTAGCAAAGTTACTCTGGTAAATTTGCAAACACCTGTTCAACTAATTCCTGCGCTTTAGTATCCAAGTTTTGCCAGTCTACATCACCGTTTTCGTCAATTAAATCAGTATCAATGTCAACTGTCTCATCCCCGGAAATGTAGTTGCGAAAACAGACTCGGTAACACAATTCCCATAAATCGATACTGATTTGTTGCTCTTGACGGTGTAGATACAAATGATATCCTGGATGGGGAATTGGCAAACGGGAGAGTGTTTCTCTGATTTCCAAAGCCTGCTCCGGTGTCGCGGCTTCTAGCTCTTGCAGGAGGTTGGTTACTATTGCTTTCGTCTCATCAGTAGTGCCAGTAGGCCAAATCAGGACATCTTGATAAGTTCCCGTCCAAGAAGATACATCAAGCAGCTTGCGAATATTATCGACAACGCGAATGAAAGCAGGTTGCATGAGCAGTTCCGCCTGATCCCATGCTACTGAGTTGTTAATTTTAGGTGGCATTGGAATTGACAAGAGGTATTGAAAGAAAAATTAACAATGTGTATTTATTAAAAAACTGTGTTTTACATTTAAATCTTTTCTCAAGATAGCGGATTTCATTGAGAAATTATTGGAGATATTTATTACCATCTCTAAAATTGGGTGTTATCGCTGGGGAGTGAATATGATAGGCAAGCTACTAGATCATCGTTACCGACTGAATAAAGTCCTGGCTACAGGAGGATTTGGTGAAACTTACATCGCCCAAGATACAAAACGACCAGGCAATCCGATTTGCGTTGTCAAACACCTTAAGCCTGCCAATTCTGAAGCGAAAATGTTTGATACCGCCAAGCGTCTGTTCCAAGGTGAAGCTGAAACCTTAGAATATTTGGGCAATCATGACCAAATCCCTCGGCTTTTGGCTTATTTCGACGAAAATCACGAATTTTATTTAGTACAAGAATTTATTGAAGGGCATCCTCTGGGTGACGAATTAATTCCCAATCAACGGTGGAGTGAAAGCCAAGTTATTGAATTGCTGGTGGAAGTTCTGGGCATCCTGAAATTTGTCCACGGACAAGGCGTGATTCATCGCGATATCAAGCCAGATAATATCATCCGTCGCGCTTCCAATAGAAAACTCGTTCTCGTGGATTTTGGAGCTGTCAAACAATTGCGAGGATCTGGTGGATATGGTGGGCGATCGCAAATGTTTACGGTTCATCACTCTGCCACTGTAGCCATTGGGACTCCTGGCTATATGCCCACGGAACAAGGTCAAGGCAAACCCCGTCCCAACAGTGATATGTACGCTCTAGGCATTATTGCTATTCAGGCGTTAACAGGAATAGCGCCAGTAGATTTCCAGGAAGATCCTAACACTGGGGAAATCCTCTGGCAGCATTTAGTATCCATAAGTGATGCTTTGGAAGCCGTGTTAAGCAAAATGGTACATTATCATTTTAAAGACCGTTTCCAAAGTGCATCAGAAGCACTACAAGCATTACAGCCACTTTCCTCAACCAGCTACACGCCCAAGGAATATACAAATACAACTTCTAGCCATCAACCAATTAAGTCCTCATCTGCCTTATCTCCACTGTCTCGACAAAAAACGATCGCCGTTGCGCCAGCAAATCCTGTCGTTGCTCAATTAGCACCAGCAACTCCCAAATCTCTCCCCAAAAGTTCTAGTGGACCAGATCTATTACAGTTTGTGATTATAGGAATTTTGGTTGCTGGCGCGGCTGCTGTCAGCCCAAGTGTATTTAAAAATGTTCAAAGTTTTGCTTCTACTTTTGCTATTAATAATGACACGACCTCAGCACAAAACTGTTTAGCTGTTGTTCAAGAAAATTCTAATATCCGTTCTGAGCCAAGTCCTATTAATGATGATTCTATTGTCAAAACTGTTCATAAAGATACCAATTTTGAAGTAACAGGCAAGCGAACAAAACGCGATTGGGTACAGATAAAACTTGACCCTACAAAAACAGCTTGGGCAAACTCAGAAGTTATCAAAAATAACGAACAATGGGTTTCTTGCCTGCGAGACAAGGGGACTGCAATCAAAATAGTTGATGATGATGACCTGATTGCAGCTCGCCCTAAACCCAAGCCAAAAGCAGAATCAACAGTTGATGCAGCAACGTTATCATCACCCGAGTCAGAACAATCACAAACATCAAAAAGTTTATCAGCAGATAAATTAACAGATAAATCAACGCCCGCCACTGTACAAGGCGGTTCCACCAAGGTAGTGGAAGAAGCAAAACAGAAGTACGAATCAGGAGATTTACAAGGTGCGATCGCCTTGTTAAAGACAATGACTGCAAATCCTACTGCTGTTAAACAGACAACAGAAATGATATCCCAATGGCAGCAAGATTGGTCTAAAGCGGAAGGTTTATTCAAAGACCTTGACACAGCCCTTGGTAATGGGCAATGGGATAAGGTCTTAGCTTATAAAGACCATCCAGAAAAACTACCCAATATTCAGTACTGGCGAAACAAAGTAGAGCCATTATTTCAAGAAGCTGCTGCCAATTTAGCAAAACAACAGCTTCTTCCTCAACTAGGCAATCCTACCAACCTATACAAAGCCAAACTGGAACCTCAAAATTCCAGTGAGAATTATGGACTTAACATGATGGATGATTTCGATAACATCGAAACTCCAGAACTACAGGAAACTCCCCAAAATCATCAGTAATCAAATTTATCAATAAACTTTGATTTGTTACTGATAGTTCTTGGTTAGCAGTTAGTTATTAGTTATTAGCAAAAAACTAATAACTAACTACTAACATTTAACAATTAGCAATTAACACTCAATCTATTTGTAGATGTATTGCAGGTTGTCAACCTATTTTTTCGTTGGTGTGGGAGCTATTGGTGCGGGAGGAATTGGCCGCTCTAGACCTGCGTTGAAGAAGTAAACTCGGTCACAGTATTGAGTTGGACTACTACAAACAGCCTCTATGGCAACGTTGCTGGCATTATTAACATCAAGCGTTAATGAAGCTTGCTGTGTAGGACCAACAGCACGTGTTTGTGCTGGGTTGCCATCTAAGTAAACCCGAACGTCAACACTTGGACTTTTTGTATCATTGTCACGCATTCCAAAACCCAAATTCAAAGTTTGAAACCCAGGTTTAGTGCTTTTTTCTGGCTTAATGTTACAAGTTATTGAGGCAGAGCGGTTGCCAGGTCCGAGGTAAAACCTGCTAGTATAAACTGCTCTCCCTATAGAAACATCAAGATCCTGCTTATTAACGCTGCCAAGTCCACTGTTTACGCATTTAGTATTCAGCAGAGAGACAGGACGTGGCACTCGTTGTGCTTGAGCGATTTTTTCTCCAAAGGATAAAAAAGAGGACAATAGTAAGGCACCAGTGAGCACCGAACTGATAAGCTGAGTTGTTTGCATTGGGATTTAAGAATCTAGTTTTCAGGCAGAAGACGAAAACAAAATAAAATCAAAATAAAATAATAATAGCTAATTAAGCGTACAAACACGGGATGAAGTCTGAATCCCTAAAAGAAGGCAACGCCTCCTTCGGTGTTCCCGTGGAAAAAAGCTGTAGTAGTATTTTTTACTTTAAGTATTTATATTGTAAAGATTTTACGTATATTTGAATAACTTTATTAAATTTTTTGCATGGAAAATATCAATCTTAAATCTTTCATGAACAGATATTAAAGAGAATAACAATAACAGACTTTTTAAGTGTTATTACTGGGTTTAAATCGCATATAAGTTTTCTTAAATAAGTATGTACTGGTATTAGCTGCTCATGATCACTTGTATGACTTTTTGTACAAAAGTTAGCAAAATCACGTGTCTCCCTAACGTAAACCCTTTGACAATAAACAGCTAAATTTTACAGATATGTCACACTATCAAGGTAAATTTGATACCAATCACCCGACAGTGACTCATGGTAAGTTTTTGACAATGTTTCAATGCAAACTTTTGCAAAAAAGTCTACAGCAAGATTTACCTGAGTTATACCGCCAGCGTATCCAGATTATGTTGCTGGTAGATGAGGGGAAATCCCAAACGGAAATTTGTCGAACTTTGGGGTGTTCTCCAGCAACAGCAAGGCATTGGACGCATATAGCCCGTACTGGTATGGCGCACCAATGGCAGGATTGTCCAATTGGTCGTCCAATGGCTGTGAATGACGAATATTTGCAGCGTTTGCAGCAACTAGTCAACGATAGTCCTCGTGATTACGGCTATTCTTTTCAACGTTGGACAGCAAACTGGCTGAGAAAACATTTGGCAAAAGAATTTGGAGTTGAGATAAGCGATCGCCATATTCTTCGCCTACTTAAACAGATGGGGTTATCTACTAAACCACAACCGAAAAATGCTGACAAAGACACGGATAAGAGTGACTTTGCTAAGAGTTCAAAAATTTTAATTCGTGACCTCAATTCGGCTAATCCACCGGATAGCACTGAATTATTGCCTCTTAATCTCACAAAATTAGGGACTGATTCAGATATCTATGGCGCACAATCCAACACAAGCGCACTTGCTTGTCTTACAACAGTTGAACAATGCTCTAGGATATCCTCTTTCTCAACAAGAGTTTCAACGTTGTCTTCAGGCGGCTAAAATTCTCAATCCAAAAGTCGGAAAATTCTGGCAAGGAAACCACGTTGAACCTGGCATCTACATTGTTGTTGCTGGGAAGGTAAGGTTGCTAAACGACGCAGAAGAATTGATCGTCTCCTTGGAGGTGGGTGCGTCGTTTGGCGAATTTACTTTATTTCCTGAGTCTGATTGTCAGCCTTACAAAGCTAGGGCTGCGTTGAATTTACAGGTGTGCTTTATCCCAAAAGAGGTGCTGCTACCACTTATGGCTAAACACCCACAAATTCGGGAACACTTGCAGAATGAGGCGCAAACGCGCAACTCCGTACTTTTGGGGAGAAATGATTCTCAAACAACAAATGTAGACAAACCATATCCTAAGATAAATGTTTCCTCAACATCAGCAGTACAACCAAAGCAAGGGAAAAGGATAAGCAAAGCTTATTTCCCCAATCCTACGCAACGAGTTGGGCATTTTTGGCAACGGATGATTCGGCGCTATCCGTTTTTTGCCCAGCAAAGTGCATCTGACTGCGGTGCAGCTTGTTTGGTCATGGTATCTCGTTATTGGGGGAAACGCTTCAGTATCAACCGCGTCCGGGATATTGCTAATGTTGACCGCAGTGGCGCGTCTTTGCGCGGGTTATCGGCGGCTGCGGAAAGTCTTGGATTTGGCACTCGACCAGTAAAAGCGAGTCTTGACCAGTTGGGGAAGCAAAAATTACCTGCCATTGTCCACTGGGAAGGTAAGCATTACATCGTTCTTTATGAAATTGGTCCAAGAAAAGTCATAGTCGCAGATCCCGCTATTGGTCAACGTACTCTCAGCCATGCGGAATTTAAAGCAAAATGGACTGGCTACACACTGCTGCTGCAACCCACAGTCTTATTAAAGGATGCCAAAGAAACGACAACTGCTTTTTGGCAATTCTTTGAGTTGATCAAGCCCCACTCTGTTGTCATGCTAGAAGTGGTTATCGCTTCAGTTTTTATCCAGATATTTGGACTTGTTACTCCGTTATTTACCCAGTTAATTTTAGACCGAGTGGTGGTGCAGCGATCGCAAGTCACGTTAACGGCGGTGGGGTTGGGGTTGCTGATTTTTAGCCTGTTTCGTGTCGCGATTGTGGGTTTGCGGCAATATCTGCTATTTCATACGGCAAACAAGCTGGATGTGGCATTAATTGTGGGGTTTATTCGCCACACTTTGCGACTTCCTCTCTCGTTTTTTGAATCTCGTTATGTTGGGGATATTATCTCTCGTGTACAAGAAAACCGCAAAATTCAACGCTTCCTTTCCGGTGACGCTTTGTCTATCCTACTGGACTTCCTCACAGTTTTTATCTATGTAGGATTGATGTTCTGGTATAGCTGGAAAATGGCATTGCTGGCGTTGGTGATCATACCGCCTTTTTTCTTGCTGGCGTTGATTGCGACACCTTTTTTACAAAAGATTTCCAGAGAAATCTTTCATGCCGTGACCAATGAAAGTAGTTACCTGATTGAAGTGCTGACTGGTGTGCGGACGGTGAAATCCATCGCAGTGGAACAAACAGTGCGTTGGCATTGGGAGGAACTATTACATAAGGAGGTAAAAACTAACTTCTCCGGGCAAGTTATCAGCAATGCTTTGCAACTATTTAGCAATACAATTCAAGCTGTCGCAACTACCGTATTGCTATGGTTTGGAGCATCTTTGGTGATTCAAAACCAATTAACCATTGGGCAATTGGTAGCATTTAATATGTTATTGGGAAATATTATTTCACCCTTCCAACGATTAACAGTGTTATGGAATCAATTGCAGGAAGTGGTAATTGCAACCGAACGCATTAATGATGTGTTGGATGCAGAACCGGAAGAAGATTTGCAGCATGAACTGCGGCAATCACTATCAGAACTTCATGGACAAATTTACTTTGATCATGTAACTTTTCGCTATCACAAAGAAAGTGATACTAATATTTTAGAAAACCTCAACTTTGAAATACAACCAGGGCAAATGGTGGCGCTGGTGGGACGTAGTGGTTCAGGAAAGACGACGATTTCCAAGTTGGTTTTAGGGTTGTATCCTCCAACAGATGGTCGCATCTTGATTGATGGACTAGATATTACGAGTATTTCACTACGTTCCTTACGTTCCTGTGTGGGAGTTGTTGATCAAGACACTTTTTTGTTTGGCAGCACGATTCGAGAAAATATCAGTTTAGGACATTCAGGAGCAACTTTAGAAGAGGTTATAAAAGCAGCAAATTTGGCAGGTGCTGATGAGTTTATTAAAAAATTGCCAATGGGCTATGAAACCCAAATTGGTGAAGGTGGAGGTTTGTTGTCTGGTGGACAGCGCCAGCGGATTGCGATCGCCAGAGCATTATTAGGTAATCCCCGCTTATTAATTTTCGACGAGGCGACTTCCCATCTAGATACAGAATCAGAACGGGTTATTCAGAGGAATTTGAACACAATCCTCAAAGGACGAACCGCTTTAGTCATAGCCCATCGCCTCTCAACTATACGAAATGCAGATTTGATTTTGGTTTTAGATAAGGGTGTGTTGATTGAAAGTGGAACTCACGAAGCATTAATGGCAAAGCGGGGACATTATTTTTATCTCAATCAACAACAGCAGCTAAATATGGCGGCGTGAGGGGACAAGAAGAGTAGGGGAAGTAGGGGAAGTAGGGGAAGCAGGGGGAAAAATTTTTTCATCTTGCTCATCCCCCTCACTTCCATTTCCATCTGCCAAAATCCAACATTTTGTAAGGAGAAATCATGACAAATACGTTAAATGGAAAGGTTCACACTCACAACATCCAGGAGAGTAAAAAGTATCAGGAAATTCTCAATTCTCAAACATCAGTTCAGCCAACTGATAAGGTAACTGATAAACCAAAGGATGATTGGTCTGATGTCACTCAGGATTTACTTGATAGCTTACCTCATGTTTGGACGAGAGGATTACTATATTTACTTTTAAGTTTTTCGGCGATCGTTTTGCCTTGGACGATGTTGTTTAAAGTTGATGAAACAGGCACTGCTAGAGGAAGACTTGAGCCGAAGGGTAAGACAGTTAACTTAGATACTCTTGTTACTGGAACTGTTGCTAAAATTCCGGTGAAAGAAGGTGAATTAGTCAAACCTGGGGAACCTGTGTTGATATTGGATTCTGAACTAGTTAAAACAGAGTTACATCAAGGAAAAGATAAATTAGAAGGTCAGTTAAATCGGCTTTCACAGTTGAATGTTTTGAAAAAGCAGTTAGTAGTCGCTTTGACAACTCAGCAACAACAAAATCAAGCACAAGAGTTAGAAAAACAGGCTCAAGTTGAGCAGGTGCAGCAGAATTTGACTGCTTTGCAAAACTCTTACGAACTACAAAAACAAGAAAAATTGACACAAGTCAACCAGGCAAAACAAACTGTTGAGTCTAGTCAAACAGCTAGTAAATTTGTAGAGAGTAGTTTAAGCAGTGCCCAGCAGGAAATTGAACGCTATAAACAGTTAAGTAAAGAAGGGATTGTTGCAGAAGTTAATGTTGTACAAAAACAAGACATGATAAATGAAAAGCAAAAGTTGCTTGCACAAAGTCAATCAGACATTGAGCAAGCGAAACTACGCTTGGCAGAACAACAAAGTAATTATCAGCAGACTATTCGCAAGGCAAAAGCTGAGATTGAGCAGGCTCACTTACGTCTGAAGGAACAGCAAAGAAGTTATCAGACTTTGACTCATTCTGGTAAGCTAGCTGTCTTAAAAAGTGAAGAACAAGTCAAGAATCTAGAAACAGAAATAACTACTTTGAAGTCAGATATTGCTCAAAGTAAAAGTCAAATTCAAACTTTACAGCTAGAGTTAGGGCAAAGAGTCTTAAAATCACCTGTTGCAGGTAGAGTGTTTCAGTTACCAATACAAAGGGCTGGGGCTGTTGTGCAGTCAGGAACAATGGTTGCAGAAATTGCTCCAGAAGGTGCACCTTTAGTTATTCGGGCACAGATAACAACAGCCGAGAGTGGTTCATTACAGAAAAAAATGCCAGTCAAACTAAAGTTTGATGCTTATCCATTCCAGGATTATGGAGTTGTAGAAGGAGAATTGGTAGAAATTTCTCCTACGACAATAGAGGTGGAAACAGCTAATGGAAAAATAGCAGCATATAACTTAGAAATTGCCCTAAAACAAAATTGTATTCCCAAAGCAAATAAATGTATTCCCTTGCGTCCAGGCGATACAGCGACAGCTGAGGTAATTGTACGAGAACGTCGAATTATTGATTTCTTGCTCGATCCTTTCCAGCAGTTACAGAAAGGCAATTTAAAATTTTAGAGAGTGCTAGATTTAAGTTCGTTTATTTAACTGAAATAAATATTATGTTAAAGACTGTCACTATTACTCGTGAAGATATTCTTCAACAAGTCAAGCTATCTTGTAAAATTCCTGAGATTATCCAAGAAATTATCACCTCTAAAATTATTGCACTAGCTACTGAGGAGATTGGCATTGAGGTAGAAGATCAAGCACTCCAGAAAACGGCAGATACATTGCGATTAATTAATAACCTTATAAGTGCTGAACAGACATGGCTATGGCTACAAAAGCATCACCTTTCTATAGATGATTTTGAAAAAATAGCATATAACAACTTAATTTATGGAGAGTTGGCAAAACATCTCTTTACAGATAACATTGAACCCTATTTCTTTGAAAACCAACTAGACTATCTTGGTGCAGTCATCTACGAAGTTGTCTTAGATGACGAAGATTTGGCAATCGAGCTTTATTACACCATAAAAGAAGGTGAAATGAGTTTTTATGATGTTGCTCACACATATATCCAAGACATAGAGTTACGCCGAAAATGCGGATATCGGGGGATAGTACATCGTAAAGATTTAAAGCCAGAAACATCTACCGCTATCTTTGCTGCTAAGCCGCCTCAGCTTCTCAAGCCAATTGTGACATCTTCAGGGATACATTTAATTCTTGTTGAAGAAATCGTTAAACCAGAATTAGATGAGAAGCTACGTAACCAAATCATTGCAGATTATTTTTCACAGTGGGTTAAACAACAAATATATCAGATGGAAATAATTCCAGATTTTTAATAAACAAAGTAATTTATGATTTTGGCGGCTGACAAATTTTAATTTGATAAAGTTCCTGCATCTTTTTTTATTAAGATGCAGGATATTCTCTGTTATAGGTTTGACTTTATCTTGCCTTCTCTTGTTTTCTATACTCTACTATTTATTCTGGTTTTTCAAGGTTGGAATGATTACTAAAAAGACAAAAAGGATACAGTTAGATTTTCTATATAGGAATCCGCTTAGATTTCTGTTAGCTTACGTGGCTTCCCTTGCGCGTATCCAGAGGACTCAGCCATACTAACTTGTGGGGGCGCTTAACACTTAACACTTAACAGAAAAAATACTGTTGGGGGTATACCTAGTTTCATAAAAATTAAATAGGAGTTTTATAGATTTTTGAACAAAATACTTATCTGACAACGACATAATTAAAACATTTATGTCTGTTTTTTGGAAGCATCCCGATCTTTCAAAAACAGAATGACAGATATAGGGCTGCGAATTTGTGCAATGTGGTTTAGATAAGTAGGTACAAAATATCAGTTCGGCAATAACTGCATCAGTTATGTCAGTTCTATCTATACTTTGCAGTTGATTTACATCTTAATTTTATATACATGTATAACTTGTTATGACTCAAACTCTTCTAATTTGGCGTTTTTTGACTAGTTAGTCCATAGCTAATTAAATTATTGCTAATTTGAATCCGATAAAAGATGTAACTATTCTGTCCAAAAGCCTAGTTAAAAATACTTGAATCATATGAGTTTATTACTTAAGCTGGTAATCAGCAATAAAACATTTCTGTTTTGTTGAAAAAGACAAACAATTCTTACTTAGAGGTAAACTAAAATGGCTCACATTACTTTTGGAAATCTAGAATCTGCTAATGCTGATTTGTTTTTTGAGAATCCTGAAAGTTTCATCACCGAATTAGGTGCTGACGAAACTGGTAAAATTCAAGGTGGATTACTAGATAATCTACTAAATGGTAATACTATAGGACTTTCCATACCAGTTAACGTATTGGGTAACCAGGGCGGTGATAATGATGGCATTGACAACAAAGGACAATACCCTGTCAGATGTTGAAAACCAAAGGAATTACTCAACACGTAACACTTGACAACATACATACAAGCTGAATCTAAGCTAATTGCAAATTTCATTACTGAACTTAGTTGCTTGTAGTCTGTCCAATTCTCTAACAAATTGTGTCAAAAAAACTGTATTCAGTTAAGTACGAATACTTGCTCGGCTCTAAAACATCAATTCAATTATTCAGACTAGTAATCGGAAGATGGAGATTTTAGTACTCCCTTTTCTAATATCTACTGGCTGAAGTCTATAAACTTGGCATTATTAAATTGATGTTTCAGACGACACAAACAATGCTTGTGACGACTATGTAAGCGAACTTTTTGCTAGAGTTGGGAGTCAGATCATCGATATCTTTACTCCCACTTCTTACTTCCGAATGAATTGTCACCATAACTGCCATTAGCCAAACTACCAGATAATAGCCAAAGTCATTTTTAGATTGACTTTGGCTATTATCTGTGATTTTTTCGGTAATTACTATCAAAGAATTTTTGGCATCAAGTTGTAATTTTTATCTTTTCATATATGGCTAACTATGAACATATTGAATAAGTTCCAAGATGGAATAGCCTTGAAGCCTAGTATATATTTATCATTTCCGTCAGAACAGAAAACATTACTAACCAATGGTCAAACATCTTTGGTACTATCTAATATTCCTCAAGAGGTAGTGCAAGCATTAAAGCAAATGGTTGTAGGTACACAACTTAATACATTAGCATCTTTACTACCAGGGGATAAACTTGAAAAAGTTATTTCACTTTTGGATTCTAAGGGTGTAGTAAGACCTTTCTATAAAAACGAATTTAAGGAAACACCTTTTGAAAAGCAAGTAGAGTTCTTTTCAGATTTCGTTGACGATCCCAATGCTGCACAACAAAAGCTTTCAAAACAGTCTGTCTGTATCATCGGTTGTGGTGGAACTGGAAATATCGCCGCTCAACATCTGGTAGCTGCTGGTATTAAAAACTTTATATTGCTCGATGATGATACTGTTAATATAACAAACTTTAACCGTCAGTTTTGTTTTAGTCAGACTGACCTTAGTACACCGAAGGTTGAAGCACTACGCAACTATATTTTAGCGAGAAACTCTGATACAAAAATCCATACTCGTCAAATCAGGATTAATTCTATCGAAGATTTGTACACAGGTTTAAAAAACTTAGAAAAGCCGGATTTTCTTCTGTGTTGTGCTGACACACCACCAATTACTATTAAGTCATGGATAGCACAGTATTGCATACAGGAAAATGTACCATGTATGTTCTCAGGTGTGGGAGTTTATCATGGTATAGTCGGTCCATTATTGACTCACAAGAGCCATATGGAAAAGTTTCTTAAGCACAATCAAGAACTGGAAAAGGGACTGGATGATAATTCTTCAACAGTTGTATCATCGTCAATTTCATATCTCAATACTTTGATTGGAACTCTGATGATTTCAGATGTGATCAAGTTTCTTTCAAGTATTAGTCAGCCGCTCTCTCTGAATGCGACTTTACAATATAATTCTAATAAAGGTAACCTGGTCAAGATTGCTGAATGGTAGAAACAAGCATAGGAATCCGGTTTTATTTCTGAACTAACTCGTAGGGGAAGGCAACAGGGAACAGGGAAGAAGAAATAAAAGTGTACCTAGCTTCGTCAAAAATCAAATAGAAATCTTATAGCACAAGTAAGTGCTACTTACTTCCTGATATCTTATAGTGGCTCGTGGCTCAAGTTGATTACAATCAACTTGAGCCGTTAACTAAGAGTTTCAAGTCATAACACTCTCTCTACTTATCCGCGATCGCTTTCCCAATCACCAATGACTTTCTGCAAGTACCACTCTTCAGACATTCCAGGATAGTCATACTCCGCTTGATCAATCAATCTTTGGGCTATTTCCCAATATCCCCCAACCAATCTTAAAAGGCGTTGTCGTAGCAAGTTAGATTTTGCTTCTTTGGAGTTAGAAGTGGGAGAGTTAATTTTTTTGAGACTATCTAAAACTTGTTGGTAATTTTCCCAGTCTTCTTTTTCACAAAACATACTTGCTGCACGCTGATAATCTTCAACAGCACGTTCCATTTCTTCTAAGCAAGTGTAGGCAATGCCACGATTGTAGTAAGCTGTTGCATCATCGGGATTTATTTGCAATGCTTGGCTATAGTCGTTAATTGCACCAAGATAATTGCCCATGACTCGATAGGCATTGCCTCTAGCAACATACAGCATTGCATCTTGGGGTTGCATTTGGAGTGCTTGATTGAAATCAGTGATCGCCCCTTGATGATCTCCTAAACAAGAACGCGCTTTTCCTCGATTGCGGTAGACGATTGCATCCTCAAAATTCAGTCGCAGCGCTTGGTTGAAATCAGAGATAGCTTCCCGATAGTTACCCAACTTGCAACGCACCACCCCTCGACAGCAATAAGCTTGTGCATCCTGTGAATCAACCCGTAAAGCCCAGCTTAAATCCTCCATTGCTTGACGGGTATCGCCTTTTTCTGCTTTTTCTAGTAACTGGGTGAAATATTCTTTTTCAGATTTGAGTGGCGCAATTATCGGACTTGGTTGTACAAAAGCAGGTTTTTGCTTTGGTTGGAGTTGTTTAATTTTTTCTAGACACTGGCGACAATTCTCTGTGTCGTTTTGTTGCAAATATAATTCTGCCGCTTTTTTAAAGCTGGCGATCGCATCTTGAATATACCCTTGTTTACGGTGCACGATTCCCCGTAAATTATAAGCAGCCGCATAATTTACATTTAGACGAATAGCTTGCTCTACATCCGCAAGCGCCCCTGGCAGATTTTTCAACGCCACTCGTGCTAAGGCGCGACAGTAATGAGCTTCTACACTTTGAGGGTTAAGTTTCAGCGCTTCTGTGAAGTCAGAAACAGCATTCAACATTTCTCCTAAATCATAGTATGCTAAACCCCGTTGATAGTAAGCTTCGGCAAAGTAAGGTGATAGCTGCAAAGCACGGGTAAATTCCTCAATGGCTTCAGCATAGTCTTTTTGCTTGGCTCTTTCCAATCCTTTATTGTAAAATTCGTCATTCATGGCGTTTATTTGAACAATGAAGTCAGGATACAGGTTGAAAAGTGAATAACTAGGGGTGTAAGGGGAGCCAGTGCCGTGGGCGGGTTCCCCTACACCCTTACACCCCTATACCCCTATACCCCTAGCTTTGGTGAAATACTTTAATCTTTACACTTCATACTTAAATCTTCCGTTGACTCATTTCAAATTGTTAATACAAATCACCAAATGACTAACGACTACCTTTACCGCTACCCACCTTTGTATCCTGGTGTCTTGCTCAGACGCTACAAGCGATTTTTTGCCGATGTTGAACTTGCTTCTGGAGAAATTGTAACAGCACACTGCCCCAATACAGGACCAATGACAGGAGTTTCTACTCCTGGTAGTGTGGTGCAGCTATCTTACAGTGATAATCCTAACCGCAAGCTTGCTTATACCTGGGAAATGATCCAGGTACACGACAATGAACCAACATGGGTAGGTATAAATACAAATCTCCCCAACAAAATCATCAAATTAGCTTTAGAAACATACCTTTTTCCAGAATTGGGAAACTATAGCCAAATTCGCCCTGAAGTTTCCTATGGAGAAAATAAATCAAGTCGCGTAGATTTCTTGTTATTTCCACATACAAACATCAACCTTCCATCTAGCGATTTGTTTTTAGAAAGTGATAATTTACTTTTAACAAAAAATACTTGTCCTATATATCTTGAAGTCAAAAATACAACTTGGGCGCAGGGGAAATTAGCACTTTTTCCAGACACAGAAACAACACGAGGACAAAAGCATTTACGAGAACTAACAGCACTCTTACCTCAAAATCGTGCTGTCATGCTTTACTTTATAAATCGAAGCGATTGCACTGAATTTGCCCCTGGCGATAGTACTGATCCTGTATATGGTAAATTATTCAGGCTTGGTATCGACCTTGGTTTAGAAATTTTGCCTTGCCGTTTTGAAGTTAACCCAGAAGGTGTGCGTTATTTAGGTTTAGCAGAATCTAAGTTTTGAGTGGCTGTCTGTATTTTTACTGAAGAACCTGCTGTAAAGCGTGCAATAATTCCTTAACTGTGTAAGGCTTTGGTAGAAATGATTTGACATTATTGCCCACTGTTGCCAGTTTAGTGGTGAACATGAGTCCACTAGTAGCAAGAATTTTAACTTGTGGATTGATTTTTTGCAAAGTACGTATGACGGTTAAACCATCTAGCGCAGGTAGCATCATATCAATCAACACAGCACTTATTTCGTTCTTATGTTGAGCATATGCGGCGATCGCCTCAATACCATCGCTCGCAGTCAGAATTTGATAGTTGTATGCTTCTAATGAAGCTTTGGTAATTTCTTGAATTGAGGGTTCATCATCTACAATCAGAATAACTTCTCCATGTCCTGCAAGCACTTCTACCTCTTCAAGCGGTAGTGTTTCCGTTCCCTGCACTGCTGGTAAGTAAACCTTAAAGTGTGTACCAGATCCCACTTCACTGCACACGTTGACAAAACCACCGTGACTTTTGACAATACCTATAACAGTGGAAAGACCTAGTCCTGTTCCTTTACCTTGTTCTTTGGTTGTGAAAAATGGCTCGAAAATTCTATCGATGATTTCACAAGCAATACCAACTCCAGTATCCGAAACAGTTATGACTGTGTAACATCCAGTTTTTGCCTCCAAAAGCATTTGAGCATAGTTTTCATCAATAAACAAATTTTCGGCACAGATAGTTAAAGTACCCCCATTAGGCATAGCATCGCGGGCGTTGACGCAAAGGTTCATTAGCACCTGATGAAGTTGTGTTCCATCTCCAGAAACCATCCACAAATCTTTTGCTATTTCTATGTAGACTTCGATGGATTTTGGAAATGTTTCTCTAAGAATTTTTGCCACTTCCCTGATCAGGTGTTTGGGTTGTAAAGTCATGCGCTTTCCTTCCACACCTCGCGCGAATGACAAAACCTGCTTGACGAGTTCAGCTCCTCGTTTAGCACTATTTTCTAGGATTTCCAGCAAGTGCTTATCTTGCTCGTAGACATGAGGGAATTTTAGCGGTAATAATTGAGCCACTGCTAAAATTGGCGTGAGAATATTGTTCAAGTCATGGGCAATACCACTAGCCAAGGTACCAATACTTTCTAAGCGTTGCGCCCGGAACAATTGCGCTTCCAAAAGTTTTTTCTCGGTAATATCTGTGTCAACAGTCAGAATAGACTTGGGGTTTCCGTTTTCATTACATACTAACGTCCGGCGGCTGGCTACAAGAACTTCCTTGCCATTTTTAGTCACTTTAGTAATCTCGCCTTGCCACTTTCCTTTACTCATAACAATCGAAAGAGCAGCGTCTATTTCTGATGACTGTTCTTTGTACAAAAGCTGATTAGCATTTTTACCAATTACCTCTTGAGCCTGCCATCCGTAAAGATTTTCTGCACCTTGACTCCAGAATATAATACAGTTATTTAAATCTCGGACAAAAATTGCATCAGTCGTGACATTAAGCAAAGCCGCTTGTTGGCGAATTTGCTCTTCAGCAAGTTTACGTTCACTAATGTCAATGCTTGCGCCGGTAATACCTATGATTTCTTGTGATTCATTGTGTAATGGCTCTACAGTTAAATCGTAATATTTCACCCCTTGGGCAGTTGTGATATAAACTTCCTCTCTGGTTCCTACACCTGTGATTAGTACATTACGTTTAATAGTCGTTAAACGTTCAGCATCTTCTGCACAAATCAACTCGGAATCTTGTTTGCCTATCATTTCCTCAGGTGTAGAGGCAAGATTGGCATTGTAAACCCACGTGTAGCGTAACTCTCTATCCTGGTTAAAAACAATAATTGGCGAATTTTTTAGGGCGACTCGAAATCGCTCCTCACTCTGTCGCAATGCTTCCTCTGTTCGCTGACGCTCAATAGCATAGCGCATTGAGCGCACCAGTAAGTCACCATTAACTTGTCCCTTGACCAAATAATCTTGCGCTCCCTGCTGCATAGCTTTAATTGCCAAGGTTTCATCATTAAAACCTGTCAATACAATAATGGGAATGACTGGTGCCTGATGATGGATTTTAATAAATGTTTCTAATCCTTGACTATCCGGAAGTAAAAGGTCTAGCAAAATAACATCAAAGCTTTCTTGCTCCAAAAAGCGCAGCGCTTCGTCCAATTGTTCTGCCTGCTTCAGGTAGAATTTCACAGAAGTGACATCTTGTAAAAACTCTTCTAAAAGAACGACATCACCAGGATTGTCTTCTACTAATAAAATTTTCATTATTTTTTAGTTATTTGTTATTTGTTATTAGTCGTTAGTCATCTCCCGTGTACCCTTGTCTAGGGACACTTTGCAAAGGCGAAAATTCTGAATTTTGAATTTTGAACGTTAGCGCAGCGTGCCGCAGGCAGGGAATTTTGAATTGATTCGTCTCGTCACTCCGGTGGTAGCTTGACAACAGTGAACCAAAAATTTTCTATTGAATGTACTATTTTGACAAAGTGATCAAAATCAACAGGTTTAGTAATATAGCAGTTAGCACAGAGGTTGTAAGCCTTTAAGACATCTTCCTCAGCTCTAGATGTTGTCAAAACAACTACGGGAATACGTTTAAGGGTATGATCTGCTTTAATTTCTGCTAGCACCTCCCTTCCATCTTTTCTAGGCAGGTTTAAATCAAGCAGGATTATGCCAGGAGTGGGTACCTGAGTATAGTTTTCCTGTTTGCGTAAGAATGCTATGGCTTCTACGCCATCCACCACGACATTCAAGTTCACGGAAATTTTGCTGTCTTCGAGAGCTATCTGGGTTAATCGCACATCGCCAGGGTTGTCTTCCACTAGCAAAATTTCAATGGGCATGATTCATTCAAAGCTCACAATTTGTTTCCTGCTCTATCAGGAATTGTAAACAAGAAAGTTGTACCATGTTGCGGTTGTGACTTCACCCAGATATTTCCACCGTGGCGTTCTACAATTTTTTTACATATTGCAAGTCCAATGCCAGTACCAGGATACTTATTTCTAGTGTGTAAACGCTGAAAAATCACAAAAATGCGCTCTAAATATTGAGCTTCCATGCCAATTCCATTATCACGCACTGCAAACTGCCACTTTTGTTCTATGCGTTCAACCCCAATATGAATTTGAGGTGGCTGTTGGCTGCGGAACTTAATTGCATTGCCAATGAGGTTTTGAAACAACTGCGACAGTTGTGTAGCATCCACCATGACTTCGGGTAAAGTATCGTAGGTGACGACTGCGTTACTTTCTTCAACAGCAACTTTAAGATTTGCGAGAACGCAATTCACAACAAAACGACAATCAACTGGCTCAAAGGGCTGACTACGTGTGCTCACACGGGAATAACTCAACAAGTCATTGATCAGTGTCTGCATCCGAAGTGCTCCGTCTACAGCGTAACCAATGAACTCATTCGCCCTAGCATCGAGATTATCTTTGTATCGTCGCTCTAAAAGCTGCAAGTAACTCCCCACCATTCGCAACGGCTCTTGCAAATCATGAGAAGCAACGTAGGCAAATTGTTCTAATTCGGCATTGGAACGAGCCAGTTCTTGGCGTTGGTGGGTTTCTTGTTCCAAATGTTGTGCTTGAGATAGGGCAATGCCTATTTGGTCTGCGAGCTGTTGCAACAATTCAATTTCTACATTATTCCATTGTCGAGGACACTCACACTGATGAGCAATGAGTAAACCCCAGAGGTTTTCTCTTTGAAGAATTGGGACAACGAGGTTCGCTTTGACAGCAAATTGGGAGAGAAATTCTTTATGGCAAGGTTGGAGGTTTGCTGTTTCAATGTTGGCGATCGCACTGATTCTGCCCTGACGATATGGTTCTTGATAGTCTTGCGCAAAGCACGGATCAAGAAGATTTTGTCCTAGTACAACAGGAAAACCAGGTAAGACAGCCTCTTGCATCACCGTTCCTGAACCATCTCCCCATAAGCGAAAGATAATGACTCTGTCTGCTTGTAGCAGTTTTTGAACTTCAATAACCGTGGTTTGTAGAATTGCCTCAATTTGTAAAGATTGACGAATTTTGAGGGTGATTTCGGCAAATAGTTGAGAACGCTTGGTTTGACGTTTGAATTCCTCTTCAGCTTGTTTACGAGCAGTTATGTCAAGTGTGACACCAATCATGCGAGTGGGATTACCATCAGCATCATAAATTCCAGTACCTCGTGCCAATACCCAGTGGATGCTATTATCAGACCAGATATTGCGGTACTCTGCCTCATAATCTTGGCGTTCCTCTAAAGCTTGTCTGACAGCTTCCTGCCTATAGGCGCGGTCTTCAGGATGAACGCGTTGCTGTAGCGTATCATAACAAAGCTCAATTTCAAGCGGCAAACCAAAATTTGCCTTGCATTGGTTGGAGCAAGATAAGTCGCCCGTTTTCAAATCTTGCTCCCAAGAACCGAGTTTAGCAATCTGCAATGCTAGCTTCAGATGTTGTTCGCGATCGCGTAAGGAAGCCTCAGTTCGCTTACCTTCAGTGATGTCCCGTGTCACTGCTAACAAGGCAATGATGTCTTTCTCAGAATTACGCAGCGGAACGGCGTGGGTTTCCAACCACCGATGAGTACCTTTGAGACCAATAATTTCAAACTCCAGTATTCCTGATTCGCCTTGAAAAACCAGATCTGTCAATGTTCTGAAGGCTTGACGATACTCAGGGGCAATGAGGGGATAAATGCAGCTTCCCTGCACTTGATTGAGGGAATCAGCTTCAATCATCGCCAATCCAGCCGGATTCATTTCCAGTAGTGTCCCATCTTTGGCTAACAATTTGACACACTCTGGTTCTGACTCAATGATTGTACGGAGAAGATTTTCGCTGTGTGCCAGTTTTTCCTTCGTGCGTTTAAGTTCCTCAGCAAAATGGGATACCTCAGCCAAATGACGCCTTAACTCCAATTCGCTAATCACCTGGCGACCAAGTACCACAAGTGCTTCTACTTGTTTTTGGCTTAGTTTCCGTGGTACTTGGTCAATCACGCAAAGAGTCCCCACCATATCTCCCTTTGGAGTCATTAAGGGGACACCTGCATAAAACCGTACGTAAGGATAGGATATGACTACTGAATTCTTTACTAACTTTTCATCAGCCCAAGTATCAGAAACGACCACCACATCTCGTCGCTCTTGGCAAAGGTAAGATAATCCGACGCTACGAGGCATTTCTGGCACATCCAAACCTATTTTTGCTTTAAACCACTGGCGGTTTTCATCAATAAAATTGACAAGGACTATAGGAGCATCACAAATGAAGGCAGCTAACTGAGCAATATTGTCGTAAGCTTCTTCTGGTTCAGTGTCAAGAATTTGATATTGGCGCAGGGCTTCAAGTCTTGCTGTTTCGTTATCAATCATTACAAGCATAAATTTTTATTAAATTTTTTTGAAATTTAATGCTTTGAGCCTTTTATAGCAGGGAGCAGAGAACAGGGAACAAACTTGAAAGTCTCTTGGTGACCGTGTTTTCTCATTAGTTCGTGTCCTAATCTACCTGGTGACTGCTATATCACTTAAAAAAAGTAGCTTATTTCGATGAATGTGTGTTCAACATTATTGTATTTTATGCTACTTTTGATAGATGTGATATAGAAAGCGCATAGATACAATGACAAAACTGCATGAATCCCTGGTAAAGAGATACTAGGTTAAACTGTAGCCAGAGCGATCGCTCGCAGTTTCTCAATCAATCCAAGCAAATCATCTGCATTCAAACGATAACTCAAAGGATGAGCAATCAATCTTGCGGTACTTTCATACAAAGTTTCAATTTCAACCAAACCATTTTCGCGTAAGGTTCGTCCTGTCGAAACCAAATCCACAATTGCTTCTGACATCCCTGTAATCGGACCTAGTTCCACAGAACCATACAGCGGTACAATTTCCACAGGTAAATCCAAACCGTGGAAATACTCTCGCGCACTATTGACATACTTTGAAGCAACTCGACCATGAGGTGGTAATTCCAACACGGAACGGTAAGCACTTAATTGTTTCACCGCCACCGACATTCGACAATGACCAAACTGCAAGTCAACTAAGTGGGCTACTTGTGGCTTTTTCTCGCGCAACACGTCATATCCAACTATACCAAGTTGCGCCTGACCATATTCTACATATACTGGCACATCCTGCGCTCGCACCAGCAACCCTTTGGCTTTGCCACTAGAATCAGGAATCTGAAGTTGGCGGTTACTTGAATCCAAAAAAGCACTAAAATCCAATCCCACATCTTGCAGAATCCGGATGCTATTTTTAAGAAGTTCCCCTTTCGGCAATGCAATAGTCAGCATAAGTAGCACTCAGCGTTCAGCAATCAGCAAAATAATAATATCTGATAGCTAAGTACAATAGCTTGCCATGCGAATTTTGCTTGTTGATGATGAAGTTGAATTAACTGATCCTTTGAGTCGTATGTTAACTCGTGAGGGGTATAGCGTTGATGCGGCTTATGATGGGGCAAGTGGTAGCCAACTTGCACAAAGCGGTAGTTATAACTTACTGATTCTAGATTGGATGCTACCAGGAAAAACAGGGTTGGAGATTTGTCAAGAATTACGACGCCAAGGCGAAACTACGCCCGTGTTGTTTCTCACGGCTAAAGATACTCTCGATGATCGAGTTGAAGGTTTGGATGCAGGTGCTGACGACTATTTGGTTAAACCTTTTGAGTTGCGGGAGTTGCTAGCACGAGTTCGGGCTTTATTGCGTCGTTCCGGTTCACAAAGCCACGGTACAACAACCCAAAAGCTTGTAGTAGCTGACTTAGAACTCGATACCGAAAACCAAGTCGCCTATCGTCAAGGCAGAATCATCGACTTATCCGAAAAAGAAAGTCAGCTGCTGCAATATTTTATGGAAAATACGGGACAACTGCTCACTCACGCCCAGATTCTCCAATATCTCTGGAAAGATGAGCAACTACCTAGTAGCAATGTTATTGCTGCATTAATTCGCTTACTACGGCGCAAGATTGAACAACCTGGAGAAACACAATTAATTCATACAGTCTATGCTAAAGGATATCGCTTTGGTACTTCTGCACCGGGAACTGGAGAATAAAAGTAGAGTGCGTTATGCTTTTTGAATTTTTTCATCACCCTGCGTTTACATCTGTTTCATCTGCGGAGTAAAAAGACATCATTGCAGATTTTTAACTTTTGTCAGTCAATCAGAATTTTTCTTTGTCAGGACTTAGGCAACTGGCACATTTTTCTTCAAACTGTCACACGGATAGAATTTGGCTATAACCTTTATAAATCGATGCTTACGAGCATTTACTCAATTTGAAATATATATGCCAGTTGACCTTATACTGTCACGCTTGCGTAAGTCCTAGTAATTTAGCCGAATACTGAACATCATCTCTATATACGCTCACACCCTATTAGTGTTGTGGCTTTTCCACATGCCGTGAAAAGTCACATGAAATAGTAGAGTGCGTTAACTAGGGTTGCAAAATGCGAGTGTCTTAATTCAAGGTCTTAATAATTAACTTTTTCCAACACTCCAGAAATATTCGTACCAGAATCTGTTTCTAGAATCAAAACTTTTTTCCCATTATTAACAATTACACCAAAGTATTTAAATTTTTGATTTTGAAAGGATAGAGTAACAGTGCAGTCACTATTTACCTGGTAAGTACTAGTATCAGATAAATCTTGTGCAACCTCTCCACCAGTACTGGTAGCACCCTTAATCCCTTGTATGTTGCCATTTCCATCAAATCTGTCTAGAAAGAGTAAATTAAAAGGAGTGGCTCCAGGATTTTGAAAACCAGAAACTTGAGATGCGTAGTCACCCTGTAACGTTTTGTTTGTGCAAGACAATTTTCGCGGTGCGTCTTCTGCTTTGACAAATGTTCCTGTACTGACAAAACCTAAAGCAAAGATAGTTGAAAAAACAGTTGTGAGTACTCTATTTTTCAAGAACATATTTTTTGTCTCCTACTGTAAATTTTGGATAGTTTTCCTAAAGGCTTAATTTTGTAATTATTTGTTGATAACAAATAATTACAAAATTGTTTTAAATTCTAAAATACTTAATTTTGATTATTTTTTAGTAAAATAATATCAAATTATTAATTTTGTCAGAGTTTAAGTCTTCGTATTTAATTACAATGAGCGTCAGAAAACTTTCTTCTAAATGATATACATATAGTAAAAATCTATTTTGTAAATTTTTGATGAAGAATGGAACAAAAGAATGAGAATGGGGTGTTGCCAAATGACAGTCCATCCCGTTTCACTCTGATCAATTAGTTGTTGGACAAGCTCACACAGATATGCCATGCCATTGCTTGTGACAGTTGCAGCGATACGCGTAGCGTCAAGCCTCCGGCTTATCGCCCTGTACCAGTTGCGTCAGTCTTGCCAATACACATGTACTAAAATTTAACGCTTGCCTGTGCCAGTTGCGTAAGTCCTGTTTGTGATCGCTTCTTAGTCATATTTTTGCTAACGCTAGTCTTACTCTAGTCATATTTTCTTGCTATTAATTAAATGCCACTCTCATAGATATACCCGTAATACCAATTCAAAATTCAAAATTCAAAATTCAAAATTAAGAAAGCCAGACATCACAAGGGTTTGGGAGTGTGTATCTGTCGCATTCTTTTTTAAATTTTGTATAAATTCTATCTAGACTCTTTGGAGACTCCTAAGATGCACATTTTATAATCCTGATACAGCAAGGGTTTTAGAGATACTGAAAAATATGCTTCTTCCATATATTGCTACTGGCGTAAGCCGCTAGTTGGGCGCTGAGAGCTTGCACCTCTGCGTATAAGCCTAGGGTTAGTCAAAACCCGCGCGAGAAAGTTACATCACTTTTTTTGGCTTTTTCACTAAAATAAAGGCTTTAGATATTGTACTGGCTTTTATAAAGTATTAATTATCAGTAGTGCAAGATGTCAAAATATGAAGAAATAAAGACCTTTGTATGGCTGTTGTCTTAGTAATCGAAGATGAAGTGAATGTTGCTGCGATGATTCGCCTCTGTGTAGAGAGCGAAGGACACATTTGTGATATTGCATACAATGGAAATGAAGGGTTAGACAAATTTAGTAAACTCCAACCAGATGTCGTCATTCTCGACTTGATGCTGCCAGGGAGAAATGGCTTAGATATTTGCGCCCATATTCGTCAGTTCATTAAATCAAAGCAGAAAGATCCCTACATCATGATGTTGACGAGCAAAATCGAGGAAATTGATCGCATCATTGGATTTTCTACTGGGGCTGATGACTATATGCCGAAGCCCTTTAGTCCGGTAGAACTTGCCGTGCGGCTTAGAGCATTGCTCAGACGAGAGCAGCGACAGCAAGTCAATTCAGAAAACATGATCGAAACACGCCATTTACTAATAGATCAAGAACGTAGGACTGTCCATCTCAAAGACACCAATGGCACAACAGAGACGATTAAATTCACGACATTAGAGTTTAATTTGCTGGTGGTATTAGCTAGCCGACCAGGACGAGTTTGGAGCCGTTCACAGTTGCTCGATACTGTTTGGGGAATGGATTATGTTGGTGACATTCGCATCGTGGATTCTTACGTTAAGCGTCTACGACAAAAGCTATGCAGCACCAATGCTACTGGTGAAAAACTAGATAAGACTCAGTTTATTTGCACGGTACCTGGGATTGGCTATAGCTTTACGGACTCAAATGGCAAAGTGTAACATGTTTCTGGTAAATCATTGGACACTCAGTCTCAAGCTACGATTACTTTTGTCTCACCTGAGTGTGATGCTGTTGGGAATTAGCATCGTCAATCTGGTGAGTCACTTATCTGGTCAAAATTTTCAGGACGGAGTGGTAGCAGCCCTCGTTAGTCTCTTGAGTGTCAGCGCTGTTAGCATACTGACTTCACGCATTATTATACGTCCGCTACTAACGATGGAAAAGGCAATGCAGGCATTTGCCGGTGGAGATTTAACAGCACGGGCACCTCACATTTCGATTCCTGAAATTAATCGTTTAGCCAGCAGTTTTAACCATCTTGCTATTAGCTTACAAGGAATCGAAGAGCGGCGGCAAGAATTGACGAGTGATATGGCTCACGAGTTGCGATCGCCCATTACTGTGATTCATGGCTATCTAGAAATGCTCAATACTGGGATGACCCAAATGACCGCCGAGATCCAAAGGCAAATGAGTGAGGAAGCTGAGCGATTGATTCGTTTGGTGGATGATTTGCTCGAACTCTCCAAGGTCGAAACGGGCTATTTGCCCTTGCGACTTCAGCCGTTGCCCCTCGCACCGATTTTCAAGAAAATTGTCACAACCTTTCGGGCAGCAAGCTTACAGGCAAATTGTCAACTGCAATTGCGGATACCAAATCATTTACCTCCTGTCTATGCTGATCGCGATCGCATCAAGCAAATTCTGATTAATCTGATCGGCAATGCAATTACCTACACCCCTAATGGAATAGTGACTATTCGCGCTTGGTTACAGGGCGATTATGTATGGATCGCAGTCACAGACACAGGTATTGGAATTGCTCAAGAAGATTTACCTAAAGTTTTTGAGCGCTTTTGGCGGGCAGATCCGTCACGCAATGCCAGAACAGGAGGAAATGGCATCGGACTGGCGATTACCAAACGATTGGTGCAACTGCATAACGGAAAAATTGAAGTGGAAAGTGAATTAGGCAAAGGATCGATGTTTAGATTTTCAATACCGAGGGCTGTTTAGTCATATTTTTACTGATGCTAGTCTTACTCTAGTCATATTTGCTTGTTACTCTTTAAATGCTCTTTTTAATATTACGTAATACTACCGTTATCAATATTCTTCTCTATCCTGTCCAAAGCCCAACGGGAGAAATGACATATTTTAACGCAACTTGGTATGATTCATCTTTTCGAGTTTTGACGAGAAAAAATGCCTAAACCTTGAACAAATCTGAATTTTCAAACTATCCTATGATTTTTCTGTTCTGCCTTGTGATGTCCGAGTGAAAAAACACCTTAACAAAGCGAAGGTTAATGGTCTTGAATCCTTTTACCTGCTTGTTGTGCCCCCTGCCATAAGCCCTTGTGTCTTCTTATAACTTTTTTGAAAGCTGGAACATTGGAAAACCAAGGAACCTGGACCGTAAAGCTTTTTGCTTTTGGCTTAGTATGGTTCGGTTTTAAAAGACTACCCCAATTACTAGCTTAGTTGAAACCTACACCCAAATCTAGATTGAGCGTCGTGAATAAACTCATCGATAAACTCATCTCCATTGCTTTCCGAAACCGCTATATTACCTTGGCAATTGCTATTTTGCTGTTGGTAGTGGGTTACGGAGCCTTCCAAACGCTAGAAATTGAAGCATATCCCGACTTCACCAATCCCCAAGTCAGGGTAATCACTATTTTGCCAGGGAAGGCGGCAGAGGAAATGGAACGACTAGTGACGGTACCACTGGAGAAGGAATTAAACGGTATTCCTGGTGAGATTAGCTTGCGATCTACCTCCTTCCTTAACTTATCGGTTATCGTTCTTACTTTCGAGGACGGCACACCGAGTCAACTTGCCCGGCAGCAGGTACTTCAGCGAACTGCTCAAGCAGATCTACCTAGCGATGCCAAACCCCAACTTGATGCAGATGCTAGTAGCGTAGGTGAAATTTATCGCTATACGGTGGAATCAAAATACTACTCGGCGATGGAGCGTAAAGCCATTGAAGATTGGGATTTAGAGAAGGCATTTCGGCAAATCCCTGGCGTTATTGATGTAACGAGTTGGGGTGGTCCAATTAAGAACTACCAGGTAAATGTAGATCCCTTACGCTTGAAAGCCTTGGGCTTGAGTATGGATCAAGTTTCTCAGGCTTTAACCAACTCCAATGGTACTACAGGTGGCAACTACATTGAGAAAAACGGTCAGGCTTTCGTTATTCGCAGTCTCGGACTGCTCAAAAATATTGACGATATTAATAAAGTAGTGATTACGGCGACTCAAGGTGGGACACCTATCCGTATCCAGGACATAGCAACTGTTGAGATTGGTACAGGCGTACGCTTGGGGCAATTTGGCAAAAACAGGGATGATGATGATGTCATGGGCATTGTATTGATGCGTCGGGGCGAGAATCCTTCCCGAGTTATTGAGCGCCTTTACAAAAAGTTTCCAGAAATTCAAAAATCCTTGCCTAAGGGAGTGCGTCTCGTACCACTCTATGATCGTCTCCAGCTGGTACGGGAAACTCTCCACACTGTCTTACACAACTTGGGAGAGGGAATTATGCTGGTGATAATTGTACTCATTGTGTTTTTATTTGACTTTACCAGTGGTTTGATAGCTGCGACTGTTATTCCATTGGCGTTGCTGTTTTCCTTTATCTGCCTCAACCTTTTTCACATTCCGGCGAATTTGCTCAGTTTGGGAGCAATAGACTTTGGAATCATCGTTGATGGGGCAGTCGTGATGGTGGAGAATGCTTTTAGCCGTCTGAGTGAAGAGGGCCATCATTTGAAGGATCGCAAGAGTCGCAACAATCTGGTGTTAGAAGCAGCCCAGCAGGTGGGACGACCAATTTTGTTTGCCACAAGTATCATCTGTTGTTGCTTTATTGTTCTGTTTACCTTTGATGGGGTAGCGGGTAAGCTCTTCCGCCCTCTCGCTTTCACGATGAACTTCCAGCTTTTGGGAGCAATGCTAATTGCTTTGACCATCATCCCAGTGCTGATCTCATTTTTTATGACCCGTAAGCCTGTCATCGAACGTGAAAGCCCAGTAGTCACTGTCGTTCGGTCAATATATAAGCCGATTTTGCGCTGGACAATAAATCATCCGTGGCCGATAATTGCAGGATCTGTGACGGCATTGGCGCTTGCAGTATTCATCTTCTTACATATCGGCTCAGAGTTCTTACCTGCTCTGGAAGAGGGCAACATTTGGTTACGGGCAACAGTGCTACCTCCATCAATCTCGCTAGAAGAGGGAACCTTAATTGCCAAGCGCATTCGTGAGATTATTGTCAAGTATCCAGAGATTAAAAACGTCACCAGTCAGACGGGTAGCCCTGATGATGCAACTGACCCCAACTTATTTAGCAATATTGAGTTTCTAGTAGACCTCAAACCAGCACAAGAGTGGCGTTCTCAGTTCCACGGTACAAAAGAGGAACTGGTTAGCGCCATGAACAAGGAGCTTTCAGTCATTCCTAATGTAGAATACAATTTTTCACAGTACATCCAGGACAATGTTGATGAAGCCATTTCTGGGGCAAAAGGAAATCTGGGAATCAAGATATTTGGCCCCGACCTGAACGTACTCCAAAAGTTAGGAGACCAAATAACTACCATCGTCAGTCAAATTTCTGGCATGGTAGATGTTGCAGGGGATCATATCCTTGGTCAGCCCCAGTATCAAGTCGTTGTAGACCGTGATGCTGCTAGCCGCTACGGTCTGAATGTCTCTGATATTCAGAATTTAGTTGCCACATCCGTGGGAGGCAAGACAGTGACCCAGCTTGTGGAAGGAGAGCGACGCTTTAACGTATTGGTACGTTTAGCCAAACCCTATCGCAACACCAAAGAAGCAATAGATAACTTACTCATTAATCCACCAGGATCAATAAGTTCAATTCCTATTTCTCAAGTGGCTCATACTCAGGCTGTATCGGGAGCTTTAGTCATTAATCGCGAAGAGAACAAACGTCGCATGGTTGTCAAAGCTAATGTACGAGGGCGCGATTTGGGTTCAGCCGTGGCAGAAGCACAAAGCAAAGTTGCTCAACAAGTTCATCTACCTGAGGGATATACACTCGAATGGAGCGGACAGTTTGAGTACCAACAAGAGTCAAATAAGCGTCTGATGGTAGTTGTGCCGCTTACTCTGTGTCTGATTTTTGTGATTTTACTTTTGGCTTTTGGTTCGGCACGCTATGCCTTACTGATTCTGGTGGCAGTTCCCCTTGCAGCTATTGGTGGGATAGTGAGTTTGTTTGTTACCCACACTTATTTCAGTATCTCCGCAGGGGTAGGATTCATTGCCCTGACTGGGGTAGCAGTACAGAATGGCGTGATTCTAATAAGCTACATTAATCAGTTGTCCCAAGACTATATTGCTCGGTTATCAAAAGAAGCGGACGTTGATTGTGTCGTCATATTTCCCCCCGGCATAAAATCTCAAGCTGCCTACATCGCCCTAATTCAACTAGGAACGCAGAAGAATAGCCTCAAAATGATTAGGTATACAAAACTGTCATATAAAGAATCGAAAATCATACCCTTCTTGATAAGCAAGGCAGTTTATGAGGGGGCGCTGGCGCGGATGCGTCCAGTACTGATGACAGCAACTGTGGCTATCTTAGGTTTACTTCCTGTGGCATCATCAAACGGCATTGGTTCCCAAAGTCAGAAACCTTTTGCCGTAGTCATTATCGGCGGATTAATATCAGCAACTTTTCTTACACTGATAGTGCTGCCAACACTATATAACCTAGTGGAAAAACAGACAAAAAAACCTTACAAAAACAGACCTCAGAAAAATAATTATCCTGCCGTTGAACCGACTTTGGAGAAAGTGAGGCAGGCATGAATATCAGACTGAGGATATTTATTTTTTGTGAGCAATAAACTTTTAAGAAATACAGGGAACGCTTAACAGGCAAACAATATTTCTTTTATTCATAACGGGCGGTGTGCCTAAGAATGGGGTGCTGACATTTTGTACCAAGAAAAATTGATTAAAGTTAGCGACTCAGTATGAAAGGCAAAGTCATTTACACCCACACACCCCCAATACGGTTCGGTTAAAGGGGAAAGGGAAAGGGGGAAAGGGTAAGAAAAAACCTTTAACCCAAACCCAATTCGCAAAGTGAGAAATGCTTATCACCAAGCGTATTGCCCACACCCCTATCCCAAGCGCTCTTAGCCCTTTGCGGTCTGGTGCGCCAACGGGGCGTACTCAAAGGACAAAGCGCACTTTTGACTTGTTTTGCCCCTGTGTTTGTTGAAAGTATAGCAACGGACAGGAAGCTTAGGACAACAATAAATTCACAATATACGCGCTTTGAAGGTGTCTACCGCCGACTTGTCCTAACGGCTTTGGCGACTGCTATAAAACTACTTTGTTGCGACGATCTTAATTATGAGGATGCAACTCAACTACTTTTGGATCTTGAGTTTTTGTACTCTGAGTTTTCTCACTAGCTGTGCTCAGCAAAACAAGAGTGCTACTGAAGTTCCTTCAGTTTCCCCATATTCTTTGGGGAATCAATCTCAACAAAATGCACAGAGTTTCCCAGTTGCTGGGGTTGCTCCATCTGCTCAACAAAATGCACAGAATTTCCCAGTTACTGGGGTTGCTCCATCTGCCCAACAAAATGCACAGAGTTTCCCAGTTCCTGAAGTTCCTCCACCTCCCCAACAAAGTACGGGGAGCCAACCCCAAAAAAATGCACAGGGTTTCCCAAATTTTGAGGTTCCTGCAGAAAAATCCCAGCCTCAACAGTTGCCAACTCATTTTTCAGTTAACTCCAAAAGGATTACACAGACTAAACTGACCTCTAAGACTGGACAACAAAAGCCCTCCAAATTCACTGCTCAAACAACAAAACGAGTTCAGCCATCTGGGCAAAATCAAGTTCAAAAGAAGCAGTCTCAGGCACAGAAGATCCTCAACGACCAAATTTTAACGGAGGCAGATCTACTACCAGAAGTCGCCCACCGCAAGACTTCCCCCAATTCCAGCCTACGTCTTAGTCTGAGCGAGGCATTCCAGAGAGCAGATGCTAGAAACCCCCAACTGCTCGCAGCTCAGCGTAATCTCAACATCAGTGCTGCGGGCATTACCATCGCAGGAGTGCGTCCGAATCCTCAGATTGCCCTTCAATATGGTTTTGGCTCTGTATACGACAAAAGCGCTAACCCTCAACAGTTGAGCCTCAATCAAACCGTCGAACTAGGAGGCAAGCGGTCTAAGCGTATATCTGTTGCCAAATCTCAGTACGAATTGGCGGTTCTACAGTACAATTCCACCCGTTTTGATACTCACGGGCAAGTGCGTCGGGCATACGCCGAATTAGCTGCAGCTCAAGCAAGCTTTCGCTCACAGCAAGAACAGATCCAACTGCTCCAGAAATTGGTATACATCGCCCTTAAGCGCTTTGAGGCTGGAGCTGCTCCTGAGGCGGAATTGTTGCAAGCTCAACTGGCACTCAACCAGACAGTACCCCAACTCAGACAAGCCAGAGGACGCATTCAGCAAGCACGTATCCAGTTGAATGCACTGCTGGGAGATAGCCCCGCACAGAATATCGAGATTAACGACCCTGGAATGTTCAATATGGCAGTCAAAAACACACAACTAGTACCAACACCCGATGTTCAACTTCCTGCTGTGGAAAAATTGCTTGCACAAGCCTATGAGCAGCGTCCAGACTTCAAAAGCGCCAGACAGCAGACTGAAGTGGGACAGCAGCAGCTGCGCCTTGCCAAGGCTTTACGTATACCCGACTTGCAACTAAGCGGTGGATATCTTTTTACCACTGCGGATGCTCCCACCCAAAACACTAATGGCGTATTTTTTGGAGTAACAGTGAACCTGCCCATATTCTATAGACAACAAGGGGAAGTGGCACAAGCACAAGCAACAATGGACCAATCTGTGGAGCAGCAAAACGTGGTGCGATCGCAAATTGCTGTCGATGTACGTACTGCCTACGAAGCTTTGCTCATTGCTCGTGAAAAAATCCGCAAGTACCAGTCACAACTGCTACCCGACTCTAGAGAGGTATTGGGCTTGGCTCAGGAAAGTTATCAAGTAGGTAAGACAAACCTAGCGAGTGCGATCGCGGTTCAACAAGCAGATCAACAAATTCGCTCTGGTTATGTGGATGCAGTGACGGCTTACCAGAGTGCCTACGCTGATCTGGAAAAGGCTGTTGGTACCCCATTATCATTCTGAACAAATAATCTTTAATTAATGAATTTAAATATTGGGTTTTAATTTTTAATTCTTAATTTTTTATTGTCAAGCCAAGTTATAGTGATCAGCGCCGAATTCCGTAGAGTGATTTAATGATGATGATACAGTCCTGTCGCCTTTGGTTTTTTTATCTATTTGTTCTGAGTCTGCTCGCTGGCTGTAGTCAGAATCTTAAGACTCCCAAGTTTTTTTTATTAGCCTCAGCCTCAAAGGATACAGAAATTAAATCCCAACAAATTTCGGAACAGGATCCCAAGATTCCTGAGGTTCCAGCAGAAGCCGCTAAACCTGCTCAAGGACCGACCTATGTTTCATTGACTCCTCAACAGGAGCAGCAAATCGGACTGAAAGTCGAAGCTGTACAATTCAAACCTTTCCCGGTTACTATCCAATTAACAGGTCGGGTTCAGGCTGCTGCTGATTTGCTTACCCATATCGCCCCCCCAGTTCCTGGACGGGTTACTACCGTCTTTGTCAAATTAGGTCAACGTGTCACTCGCACCCAAACACTGGCTTTGATTAAGTCTGATACGGTTGGTCAACTTCAGTCGGATTTGTTGCAAGCTACTCTACAAACTAAAGCTGATATCAAGCAAGCTCAGGTACAATTGAACTTTTCCAAAGCTGCTTACCAACGCGAGCAAAAGCTCTTTAACGACCGAATCTCAGCTAAAGCTGACCTAGAAACGGCTCGTACCCAGTATGAGAAGGATAAAGCAAACCTACAAGCCCTATACTCCAAGTTCCAGTCAGCGATCACAGTTGCGGAAGAACGCTTATCTTTATCCGGAGTGTCCGTAGGAGTGGCAGATCAAGTTGTACGTACAGGGGAGATATACCCTTATGTTATTGTTAAGGCTGCAGCTGACGGTATTGTTATCAGCCGCACCATCAATACTGGCGAGCTAGCCGATCCCAGCAAGGAATTGTTTACCATAGCGGATCTTACTCGGGTGGGGTTAGTGGCGGATACGTATGAGAAAGACGTTAATAACGTACGTATTGGTCAACCTGTTGTTCTGACTTTCGATAGCCTGCCGAACAAGACCTTTTCTGGTCGGATTAGCTATGTTGCCAATGTACTCGACCCTCAAACTCGCACCCTGACTATTCGGGCAGATGTTCCCAATCCTGATTTGAATCTTAAACCGGATATGTTTGCACGCTTCAAAATCTTGGTGGAGAATAGGAGTCTACTCTCAGTACCTAAGAGCGCTATACAACGTAAGGGAGATTACAATTTCGCTTACGTAAAGGTGCAAGAACACCGCTATGAAGAACGCCGAGTGGAAGTAGGAGTTGATAATGGAGAATCTATCCAAGTTATCAACGGTCTAAAACCGGGTGAGAATGTGGTCTCCCAAGGGACATTGGCGTTGCAGGGAGCAGCTTTGAAGCTTAGTGATGGCGGCTAAAGTTAGGAGGCGATAAGCCCGCTTGCTGACTTGTTGTGCGTATCCCGTTATTTTTGTAAGATGCCTTAGTCATATTTTTACTAACGCTAGTCATACTCTAGTCATATTTACTTGCTATTAGTTAAACATCAACATTGTGTCTGAGGTAATACTAGCTTAATCAATGAATACAAAAGTTAATAGCATTGATTTGGAATATATATATTTCAAACTCTGAAAAAGTTGGACACCCTTTAACCCTTTCGCCTAGGTAAAAGTGCAAGATCACTGCTATGGGAAAGTGAGCAACAGTCTAAAACTCGGTTAAAATGTGGTTTTCCAACTCTTAAGAAACACATTTTTGAACGCATATATATCAAGGTTTTCAAAAAGTGAATAAAAAGTGTTTCTTTCATTTTTTGCGATCGCCTAGTGGCGCTGGTTAGGAGATCTCAATAAAAACCTTTTTTCTTCTCTACATTCATATGTTAATTGAAAACCAAGGAACTTTGGAGTTGTAGAGAGGAGCTTTGAAACTTAACGATTGCGGCTGAGGTTATGATGCACTCACGTTACCCGGCGTTGCAGGATTCTGCACTCAACTATTTAGTAAAAACAAATAATCCACATCCCGCAACAATTTCTGAAATTGCATGAAAACACTAATGTACTTAATTGCATTGAGTTTAGTAGCGACTACTTCTGTTCCTAGTGTCTATGCCAATTCCATCACAAACATTGAGAGTTTTCCATATATCGGAAGTACAACACAATTTCCTCATGGTCGTAAATGGGGAAATGTTCGCCAGACTTTCCAGTTACAAATCCCTCAAAATAGCAGCGCACTTTCTCAACTGGATATTGATGTTCCAGCAGGGTTGAGGGTCAAGAATGATATTAGTATCTCCAACAAATCTGGTAAAGAAATCCAAGCCAACACTTCTGTAAACGCCAACAAAATTACCATCGTTTTCTCTGAGGCAATTTCTCCAGGAAATACACTTACTATTGACTTAAACAAGGTGGACAGAGTTGGTACTTCTAATGCCTGGTTATACAGAGTATCCGCTAAACTTGTTGGACTCAATGCAGAGATACCCATCGGTATAGCTCAGTTTCGTCTCACCTATTAATGGTTCTTCAGTATCTGTTATGCCAAAGTATAGCAGTCCTTTAAAGATTTTGAGAATCACCCGTGGAGACAGGGAAGAGGAAACTCTTATTTTTAACTTAAGAGGCAGATCTAGAGCAATTTTCACTTCTGACTCAAGAATTCATGCTGTAAAAACTGATTTGTTTTACAGCAAGCCTTTAGCTTTTTAAAAAGTAGATTTATCATACTACGTACTGAATAATTCTACTAATGTTAAATTAATCAAAAAATGAATAGAATTCTAATTTATGCTACTGCATTTCTTCTTACGATTAGCGGAAGTTTAATTTCTACTAGCTATGCAAGTACTAAAACAGATGATAATGAGGTTCCTGCCACCAAGACCAATCTCCAATTCAATTTTACTCAGTGGCGAATTGTTAAACATTCTTTCTTATTACATATTCCTCAAAACAAAAAAACTCTTTCTCAATTAATTGTTGACGTTCCATCTACTGTAGCTGTGAGTAATGATATTGATGTGTTAGATGAAAATGGTCAAAAAATAAACATTAATGTTTCAGTCAATTCCAGAAGGATAATACTAGATATTCCTGAGCCAGAAACAATTTCTTCTAAAACTAAGCTGATTGTTGAACTTAACAAAGTGAAACAACCGATTCACGGTCAGGACTCTATCTATAGTTTATTCGCTAAATTAGTTGGTAGCGACGTGGAAATTCCTTTAGGTGTAGCAAGATTTCACACATTTTAAGTAGCTGTCGTCAAAAGTAGATTGCAATGCAGCCTCCCAAAGGAAGGAGCTAAGTCTGCTAGGCGCTCAGCATGAGCGTTTGCGCACAAATCGGGCGTTTTGCACATACCAAGAGCACTAATCGAATGTCTCTTCGTGAATATTTTTAAATAGAGAGAAAAAACGGACACCGGAGGAGTTGAGAAGAGCATCTCAATTACATGAATAATGAGAATTTTTCTGACTAGTATTCAATTTTTTTATCCTAAAAAGAACTTAGTTAGGACTAAGTTCTCGGTTATTTAATTTTCCGGCTGGAATGCTCCACTTTAAAGATTCCAGCCGACAAAAAGTGCAACTTAACAGATTATCTCAAAATATTTTTTTAATGTGAGGAGAAAATGAACAAGTCATGCCAATCTCTGCTAGCTAGCTCAACAGTTTTTACAACTATGTTATTTGTTAGTACTGCTGCATTTGCTCTTGAAACACCAGTTACATCAGAAATTATTGAGCCGCAAGTAATGCTCAGTCTAAAGAAAAGTCCTGGGAGTAATAGCCAAGACAATTTAATAGCACAAGAAACATCAGCATCGCCAGGGTCAGTACAACCCACAGACTGGGCATTTCAAGCATTGCAATCTCTCGTAGAACACTATAGCTGTGAAGGATACCCAAATGCAACATTTCCACCTAATCAAGCGATAACACGTAATGAATTTGCGATCGCTTTAAATGGTTGCTTGAATCGTATGAATAAATTGATAGCAACCACAGCTACAGTAAATACCCTAAAAAAAGAAGATTTAGTTAATATCCAAAAATTAAAACAAGCATTTAAGGTGGAATTAACACAACTTTGGGAGCGTAATGCTATGACAGCAAATACTCCTTCTGTGCCAGCAAATCAATCTTCTCCCACAACCAAACCTAATGCTGACAAGTCACCAGAGCTAAACCCCAAACCAGATGCAACTCAAAAACAGGTTTCCGATAACTCAAATGCTCACTTTCAGTCTCAGGTAACTAAACTCGCGACACAAATCCCCGAAAAAGAGACAACTGTCGCTCCCATGGGGATTCAGCAACTCACAGCCAAGAGGAAAACGGTGGCAGTACCAGCACCAGGTACAGCCGAGATCTCTGCTGATAAATTACAACCTAGTTTTCCAACTTCAGACTCACCAGTCTCTCAAACACCTGCTATTGTGCCGCCTGCAACCCCGACTCCGGCGAAAAAACCGAAATATAAGTTTAGCTATTTGGGGATAGGGGCGAACTTCGGAGCTGGTGGTCAGACTAGTGCTTTGGGCGCAACTAGCTTTGCCGCATTTAGCAAATTTGCTCTTAGTCGTTCTTTTTCCATCCGACCGACTCTTTTGGTCAACCAAGATACAACAGTTTTGTTACCCGTTACCTATGACTTTCCCATAGAAGGACCAGGACATGTTGCTCCCTATTTTGGTTTAGGATTGCAGTCATCATCGCCATTTTCCGCAGCGCGTACAAAGAGTGATTTGTTGCTCACAGCCGGTATCGACTATCCGATCAATTCTCACCTCGCGCTGACGGCGGGAGTGAATTTGGGAACATTCAACAGCTCTGGCGTTGGTGGTTTACTGGGGCTTGCCTATATCTTCAACACTGCGCCTGGTTCAGAGTCAAGTGCCCCTTCTGCTCCAGAGCCAGGTACAGGTACTACGATGCAGCAAGCAGAAAAGGATCCTGGTTCACGGCAAGATGCCACCTCTGCTCCAGAGCCAGGTACTAAACCGGATCAACCAGAAAAGGAACATCATATCACCGAAAACTCGAATGCCCACTTTCAGGGGACCTTTATCTACCAGTACAAGCCAGGGTTTTATGCCCTTTATTCAGGGGCGAATAGTTTATCGAAGACTGCTGAAGACTTAACCTATAGCTACAGTTTCACTGGCTTTTTTGGGGTGCGTCTGTGGCAGGACGGCGAGTTTTATTTAAACCCAGAAATATCCTCATCAATACCACCCAGTGGTTTGTTAGGGCTGGGATCTCTGTCAAATGGCGAGGATCAAAAATCGGGATCACTAGCGCCACTACTGTATCTGGCAAGAGCCTTTCTGCGCCAAACCTGGAATTTGGGGGGAGAAAAGACGTTTGTCGAGTCTGGGCAAAACCAACTGGCTAAGGATGTGACTAGCCGACGACTGGTCTTGACGGTGGGAAAACTGTCTGAAACCGATTTGTATGGTCCCAATCGATTTACCGGCAGCCCGCGCACTCAATTTTTCAACTATGCCTTTCTTAGCTATGGGGCGTTTGACTACGGTTCTAATGCTCGTGGCTATACTGTTGGAGCCGCTTTGGAGTATTTCCTGGATAAGTGGACGTTTCGGGTGGGGCGGTTTGCTCTGACGACTACATCCAATGGACCGACCATCGATTATGGTCTGTTCGACCATTACAACGATGCCATTGAGATCGAACGTTCCTACGTCCTTGCTGGACAACCGGGCAAGCTGCGTCTCTTGGGTTTTCGTGATCACGCCGTTATGGCTTCATTCGACGATGCTTTGAATCTGTGGCGAGCAAATGGAAAAGTTGGGGTACCCTCGATCACAGATGTCAGGAATAACGAAAAAGACCAGTATGGCTTCGGTATTGGGCTGGAACAAAGTCTCGGCAGTGATGTAGGACTGTTTGCGTTTGGCAGTTGGAACGATGGTCGCACTGAAAATTACAACTATACAGATATTCAAAGCTCATTTGCGACAGGCTTGAGCATTCAAGGCAACGGCTGGGGGCGACCACGGGATACCCTTGGTTTGGGATATGCGCTGGATGGCATCGGCTCATCGTTTCGTCAGTATCTAGCAGCTGGGGGACTCGGTACCTTTATTGGTGATGGAAAACTGAACTACAATCCAGAAAATATCTTTGAGGCTTATTACAATTTGAGTGTGACGAAATCCACCACACTGGGGTTCGATCTACAGTACATCATCAATCCTGGATATAATTCAGACCGTGGTCCAGCGACGTTTCTTGGGCTTCGCATACATACTGAGTTTTGAGGAGAGAATCTTTTTTTAATAGGCGTTGCATAATGATGTTTCTAAAGCTCCTTGTCAATAGCTTTTGAGATACGCTGCCCCTGACTTAACAACTGGTTTATTTGACTTTGCAACTTTTCTCGTAACTGTTGTGCTTTACGATAAATTTCTGCTCTTTTCCTCTCTTCACCATCTAACTCAGTTGTACACAAAGGCTGAATAAAGTAACGTAGGCGAGTTCTCATCGCCCAGACTCCCATTGATGGAAACAGAATAAATAATGGCATCAAAGGTGATATTGGTAAAAATGGTAAATTGAATAACCTCTGCAATTTTTTTATATTTAAAGTCCAAGGATGTAAATTTTCGTTTCCAATACAAATAACAGGTAATATCGGAATTTGATAACGTTGGCTTAATTGAATGAAACTCAAATCAAACCTTTCTAGTTGATAGCGTTTTACCCAACTTTTTCTTGGTCCGCGTAAACCTTCTGGTGCATACAAGAGAATTTTTCGTTCTTGTATTACAGTTTCAAAATCATTTAATTCTGCTTTCACACCACCCAAAATCTTTGACCATCCAGGTGGTAACCACCAAGTTATCCAAACATGGTCAAACAGAGAGACATCAGCCAGCGGTTGCACTAACCATCCTCGTGTTTTACTTAATAGATAACCTAACGTTAAAAAGTCCCAGGGAAAACACATTCCTGCATGGTTCATTGCTACAATCATTGGACCGGTTTGTGGTAAATTCTCAATTTTGTGTAACTCGCCTCGAAAATAATATTTAACAATAGGGGCAATAATGTCGTCTCGAAAAGCTTTTTGATAATTTGGATCAAATTCACCTATCTCGCGACGAGGTGAACGACAGCCAAGCCGTAACCAACGAATCAAAAGTGCTAAGTAAAACCCGCAGGGAATCAAAAATAACCCGTATTCTAACCAATTCCAACCATCTGGATCTTTGTGATAATGCTGCCAGTGTCGGTTGAATAAAATCAGCCAGCCAGGAGGATACCATAGACAAAACCAATCAAACCAGCTAAATTTATAACCCTCAACTGATGTTTTTTTTAGTTGAAGGTTTAACAGGTTATCAGAGTGTTGATTAATCACAATAGCTGAACAGCTTCCGAAAGAATTGGATTAATCGGTAATTTTAGCTTTAGAATTTTTAGTTGCCATCTTACTCTGGACTCATAGAGTTTGGATGATCAGTCTGTCAATGGAAGCGGATATTAGCTTGCTTTAAACGATGCAAAGCTTCACCCAAGCGATCGCACTCCGCAATTAAGCTAATTCGCACATACCCTTCACCCGCAACCCCGAAAGCATTACCTGGCGTAAACACAACCCCAGTTTGTTGCAAAATTTTGAGAGCAAATTCTGTAGAACTGATACCAACAGGGCAAGGAACCCACAAATACATCGTTGCTTTGGTTTTACTAAGATTCCAACCTAACTCCGTTAAGCCTTGAATCAGAAAATCACGGCGAGTACGGTAACGTTCTTGTACCTCATGTAAATAATCATCGCTCAGTTGCAATGCTGTTTCAGCTGCGGTTTGCAATGCTGCAAAAATGCCATAATCTAAATTCGTTTTTAGTGTCCGCAAACCTTGAATGATATGGCGGTTACCAACCACAAAACCAACGCGCCAACCCGCCATATTGTAGGTTTTGGAAAGGGTATGAAACTCAACGCCAATGTCTTTTGCACCAGGAATTTCTAACAAACTCGTTGGTTGATAGCCATCAAAAGCTAACTCGGCGTAACACAAGTCATGTACGAGCAGTATCTCATATTTACGGGCGAAAGCAACAATATCTTCAAAAAATTCGCGGGGTGCCGTAGCAGCTGTCGGATTACTCGGATAATTAAAATAGAGAATCTTTGCTTGTTCGGCAACACTATCAGGAATTGCAGCCAAATCAATCAGCCAGTCATTTTCGGGTTTGAGAATTAAGCTGTGAACTTTGCCTCCAGCAATAATTGGACCACGAAAATGGGCAGGATAGGCAGGAGAAGGTACTAAAATCAAGTCACCAGGATTAATATAGGCTATGGCAAGATGAGCCAATCCTTCTTTAGAACCAAGAAGGGGTAATGCTTCACTATCTGGATCTAAATCAACTCCATAACGACGACGATACCAGTTTGTAATAGCTTGACGGAAATTAGCTGTGCCTTCAAAAGGAGGGTAGCCATGATTTGCAGGATTTTGCAAAGCTTTGATCGCCGCGTCTATCACTGGTTGGGGTGTTGCACCGTCTGGGTTTCCCATGCCCAAATCAATCAAATCTAGCCCTTGCTCTCGTGCTTTGGCCTTGAGTTCATCTAGACGGGCAAACACGTAAGGTGGTAATTTCTGTATCCGTTCCGCTGGAGCAATCCAATCTGATATCATCGAAGGAATTATAGTTTACAAATTAGAATTTATAAAAGCTAAAAAACAAAGAGTAATAACTCGTAATTTATCTTTTGCCTTCTGGATTTGATGCCATTCAACAGTTAACAGTTATCAGTTAATCAGTTACCAGTATTTATTTCCCATAACCGTGTTCACTGTTCACTGATCCTCACTCATCCTTCTTCACAATTGGCGTCAAAGCTGTATGATTTCGTCCTTCAACTGGCGCAGTGGTGGAAACCATAGCCGCCATCAACTGTTCCAGTACAACTTTAAATGGAAGTCGGTGAATGTCAGAATCAGAAGCCAAGGCAATTTCTGCGGCTTTTTGTAATTCGTTTAAAGTAATATTGCCTAATCCTAAATCACTCAATTTTTGGGGTAATCCTATCTCTGCATAAAACTTTAATAATTGTTGCCGTGCAGCGGCTGCTAGCTGATTACCCTGTATTATTTCTTCTAAACGCAGTTGCACCAAAATACCATAGGCGACTTTTTCACCATGAATGCTGCCACTTTTAGAAATGTGAGTTAAACCATTGTGTACAGCATGAGCAGCAACAGTACGACACTGTGCGCCTCCTAATCCCCCGATAACTCCTGCAAGGAGAACTGTCGCATCTACCACTTGTTGCCAAGCTTCGCTACCAGGTTCTTTAAGAGCAGCAGCAGATTTTTGGAAAAGGATATCCCGTAAAACTCGCGCCTGTTGTACTGCAGCTATAATTAGGGTTTGTTCCGAGTGTCCGCTACTGACTGAAGCTTCATACCACTTGGCGATCGCATCCCCAATTCCCGCTACAAGTGTTCGTTGTGGTGCTGTTTTCACTAACTCGTAATCGAGTATCAGTACATCAGGACACTTTGCCAATCCGACATCATAGAGAAATGCCCCTTCATCAGAATAGACATTCGAGAGGGCTGTCCAAGCTGCACACGTAGAGGCTGACGTGGGAATTGTGACTACTGGTAACTGCAACTTATAACCAACTAACTTAGCTGTATCCAGTGCTTTACCCCCACCAACTCCAATTATCACATCCGCTTTGTGCTCTTTTGCCGCTTTGTGTAAAGCTTTCAAGCTGGCTTCACTACAATCAGGAGTATAACAGGCTTGGGCAACATGCAACCGTTGCTGTTTGAGAAGTTCTTGTAGACTCTCCTGGGTGACAGCAAGAGTGCGTTCACCTCCTATAATTAGAAGACGACTTCCTAACTGAGAAATTGCATCACTTGCCTGTGCCAATATATCGGAGCCACGGAGAACCTTTGCTGGAGCTACAGAAACAGTGAGTAACGGACTAGAGGTTTGAGTAGACAAAGTTTTAGTCGATTGATGATACATACACCTAATTAATAAATTAACACTACCACTTCTCTATGTGTCGGAGAACCTTTTTAGTTTCACTTTTCAAGAGGTGGTTTGTGGTAATTGAGCAAATTTCTCCTGGTAAATCTCGATAGTCATTTGAGAATCTTCACGACTAGAGAGCGATCGCTTCACTTGACCTAGGTAAAGTGGCACAGAAATTTCCGGTTCTGGGTGGATAATGGTGCGTGCTCGAATTGTCAACTGATTGTCTGTTAGTGCACCCAAACGACCATAAGAATATAAATCACTAGCCGCTTGACGCAAAGTAGCTTCTAATTCTGTGGTGGTAATTTGTTTTGGGATGGTTATAACTGTTTGAGTTCCTCCGTTGTCATAAACCAGATTATACCGTACTGCACCTGGAATCACAGTGCGAGACAAAGGAGCTAATGATAAAGCAAATAGACCACCTGTTAGTACTACCATAAAGCCAGTTGAACCAATAAGCCGAAAGCGAATGCCCCATTTGAAAACAAAACCCGCAATCGCCAAGGCAGCAAATACTAATGTTGCAATACCCGACCACTGGGTGTATTTTAGAAAGTCAGCAGGTGTGAACATAAAGGTTAGCTAGTAGGCGTGTTTTCTTTCTTCGTTTTTGCTACACCTATTTTAGCCTCTTCCCCCCCTAGCCCCGTACCTGTTCAAGTAAACTTGATGGTAACAAGCCTCTCAGGAGTGGAAACCAGTAATTAAATGTATCATTTGCAGTCGTTTCACTTACTCCAAACTGAATACCTAATAATTGGAATGTAGTCAAATGCCGCAGGTATATCAAAGTTAGAAGTATTTGTTCTTCGATTAGCAACAGAAGCTATAAAGCGCTGTCAAGTATTGATACACGAGTTAAAGCGTCAGTAGCTTTAAAGCTAAAAACTGGCTAACTTTGGGAGTCGCCAGTTTCTAGTTCTACGTATCAATACCTTCGCCAAAAAAAGAGGATAAATATCTCAATCCCAAAACCTCGAC
>NZ_JCACKO010000154.1:0-46028 GCF_059505445.1 Brasilonema angustatum
GAGCAGGGAGCAGGGAGCAGGGAGCAGGGAGCAGGGAGCAGGGAGCAGGGAGCAGTGAAAAAGGGGTGGACGAGTCCGTTTCCTACCTGATAACTGGTACTGCGGGTACTTGATAACTGATAACTGGTAAAATATGCTTGGGAAACTCCCGCGTGAATTACTGTGAAAAAACGAGTCACACTGACTTTTCCCAAACGTGTCGTCCAAATGCCAGTGACTTATCGATTGGCAAGAGATTTTAACGTTGCTGCAAATATTATTCGCGCTCAGGTTGCACCAAATCAAATCGGTAAACTGGTGGTGGAACTCTCGGGAGATATTGATGAATTGGATGCAGCGATTGAGTGGATGCGATCGCAAAACATCACTGTATCTCAAGCTTTAGGAGAAATCACCATTGATGAAGATTCGTGCGTCCACTGTGGTTTGTGTACAGGAGTTTGCCCAACACAAGCTCTCAATCTTGATCCCGAAAGTTATAAACTGACGTTTACGCGATCGCGCTGCATTGTCTGCGAACAATGTATTCCCACTTGTCCCGTGCAGGCAATTTCGACTAATTTATGAAGAAGGCAGAGGAATCGCTGCTTTAGAGAGCTCCCTTTACTGATAGTTGGTACAAGTGGCGGATGCTGTTGGCGAAAGATTTCTTAACATTGAAAAATTCGATAAATTTGCCGTGTCCACTTTCATCTACGTAACTTCAGTTCGTGGATAAAAGTGTCCTGTTTTGTTTTAGGTTAAGTTAGGTGTTTTAATGCTAGTTATGCCAAAAAGTCTCAATACCCTAATTCTTACAGCGTTACTTTTTATCACTCCTACTTACACAAATACTTTTGTTCGCGCTCAATTACCGCAAACTTCCACTTCAAACCCAAGTGAAAAAATTCTTACCAAAGATGAATTGTACTTTGGCTTATCCAAACCAGGAGGGAAGACAGTATCTGAGGTTGAGTGGCAGCTGTTTTTGAACCGTGTGATTACACCTCGCTTTCAAAGCGGACTAACTGTGATTGATGCCTATGGGCAGTACCTCAACAGTTCTGGTAAGCTAGCTAGAGAAAAAACTAAACTAGTCATTCTCATTTATGAAAACAGCCCAATAAAAAGTTCTCAGATCGCAGAGGTGATAGCAAGCTATAAGCAAACATTTCAACAAGAATCAGTTCTGCGCGTGACTACCACTATCAAGGCGTCTTTTTGAGCTTCGCTTTAGCATAGTTATAAATTTTCGCGCCCACCTACTTAGCGCTAGAGACATCAGCAAAAAATGATACGCTGTAAGACAGCCGATAAATCCAGTTGTGTAAGAGGAGAGGTTGGGCAATTCCTCAAAGCCAGCGGGATGGATGTATCAAATGACGATGGTTTATGACATTTGTATTAAGTTCTCAGAATATTTTTAATTACTTAGTTGAGCATAGACTCTGTACTCAGTTGGAGTCAGATCTGTATCAGGTTGAGCCGATAAGAGCAAAAAACTTTAACTTATTACTGACTTTGCCAGAAAGTCGGAAACTACTGATTAAGCAAGAACGACACAATAAAGAAGGCAAAACACTGGGCGAGTTTTTGAGTGAATGGCGAATTCAAGAGTTTTTACAAACATTTCCAGAACTTAGTTACCTTCGATCTTGGATGCCGGAGGCGCTTCATTTTGAGGCTGAACATTCCATCATTGTTTTCAGCTACTTGGATGACTATCGGGATTTAGCAGATTTCTACGAGAAGGAGAATGTTTTCCCAACTCAAATTGGCGAGGCGATCGCCACCATTCTCGCCACCATCCATCGAGCCACTTTCAACCGCCAAGAGTATCAGGAATTCTTCTCGGCAAAACCTAATAATCTCAGCCCTGCTCATGTGCCTAACTGGGTTCGTAGTATAGAACGGATAGGACCAGAAATTTTTGGTATAGTTCCTGCAGATGGGCTGAAATTCTTTAAGCTTTATCAGCGATACGAAAGCTTAGGGCAAGCAATCAGAGAACTTGCCGATGTTTTCCAACCCTGTTGCCTGACTCACAATGATCTCAAACTCAACAACATTCTCCTACACAATAATTGGGAGCAAGAATGGGAGCAAGAAAGTCCCAACATTGTACGGCTGATTGATTGGGAGCGCTCTTGTTGGGGAGATCCTGCTTTTGATTTGGGAACGCTGATTGCCAGCTACCTGCAAATCTGGCTGAGTAGCTTAGTCATTAGTAAGTCTTTGACTATCGAAGAATCTCTGCGTCTGGCTATGACACCTCTAGAACAGCTTCAACCTTCCATTGCTGCTCTGACTAGCGCTTATTTCGATAACTTCCCGGAGATTTTAGAGCATCGCCCCAATTTTTTGCTGCGAGTCGTGCAATTTGCTGGTTTGGCATTAATTCAACAGATTCAGGCAATGATTCAGTACCAAAAATCCTTTGGCAATAAAGGGATTTGCATGCTTCAAGTTGCCAAGAGTTTGTTATGTCGTCCGGAACAATCCTTGGCGACTGTTTTCGGAACTGCAGCGACAGAACTCACTTAATTAGGGAGTATCTCAAATGTGTAATTTATATCAAACCCAGGTTATGAATTGTCATTGCGAGCGGAACAGAGTGGAGCGAAGCAATCGCAAGGGCTGGGATTGCTTCGCTTCGTTCGCAATGACTGGGATTGCTTCGCTTCGCTCGCAATGACTGTACACATTTTGTTCATCTACTTATTGATGTTTAATCGCGACGAAACTATATGCAACTAGAAAATTCTTCTCAAACTCAACAGCCGGATTCTGCTTCACAACAGCTACTCGATACTTTGCAAGATATCGTCAGCAATGTGCAAATCCACTCCAACTTCTCTATTAGCCATCCAAATTACAAACCTTTGGAATTACCAGATGAGGTTGTCGCCCGCTTCCAGCGAATGCCTGCGGAGATTCAGAATAAGTATTTTAGCTTGCAACTGCGCTCGTTTCTCTACGGTATCTATTACAATGGCTCTATGCGAGCAGCTTTCGCACCAGACGCCGATTTAGATAATTTGGCACTGCACCAGGACTTAGAAAATAACACCCGCCTCGGAGTAGACACAGCATTTTACGAACGGTTGCACTCGTCCAATCAAGGCAGCGGCTATTTTGACTCAGGTTGGTGTGTGGTGAGGCAAGAAAGTGATGGCACTCTTGCTGTAACCAAGAATAATTTAACTTTATACATTCAACCAGAGAAGCATCTGCAACTCGTCGAACAATCTGCCGCTGTAGGTGAGTTGGTGGCTATCCGAATGCCGAAAAATTTTGTGCAAAACGGGTTCTACATGGCAGTGAGCAATGCAGGACCACGCAGTTATACTCATCCAAACCGCCAGCCAGAAATCGTGCGAATTTACTTCAATTTCAGCCCAGAAGGTGCGGTGGCGGTTATGGACAGTCTGACGCGCGAGTTGAACTATATCTCAATTCCCTTTACCTTTAAAGTGCTATACAACCCAGGTGAATACAGGCGCTATGACTCAGGAGTCCTGTATTTCGAGAAGAGTAACTATGAAGCTGTCCGGCAGGTGCTTGAGAGTGTCTACGCACAAACAAAAGCGCACTTTCACACAGATATCCCCTTATTCACCAAGTTTCTGGCACCAGGGTTAGGTTTAGCAGAAGAACCAGACCAAAAATTTGCAGAACAAGAAAGCTTTGGAATGAACCGCTGCCAAATTATTGCTAATGGTTTGTTGGAAGCTTGGCACTCGCTTGATAACTCCCCCCAAGGGCGGATGACTTCTATCCTCAAGCAATTCTCACAAGTGGGAATTGAATTGCTGCGTTCCTACCTGAATGCTAACTCTGTGGACATATATACGCCGTTGAACTTATGACGGAAATTACTCCGTATGGTATAAATACTTTGTAGAAAGGATTTGATAATAGTAATTAAGAACACATTGATTAATATTCAAATCATGAAAAACACAGATACTAACATCACAAATCAGATCACAAATGATATCACAAATGATATCCCAGTGGCCGGAACTGACTTGTTTGCCGATTCTGAAGACTTCTTGAATGAACTGACTGATAGTGAATTGGTTCAAATAAACGGTGGTGCTCGTTATGAGCCCAGCAACATAAGCCTATTGTTATGTGGTGGTGATGTACTACTGCACTAGTTGACAATACCCGTGTGACAATTTGACCACGGTAAGCCTACTGGTCTGTAAGGAATTACCTTAATTGCTCGTCCAAAGCTTGACATTTGGAACAGAAAACTCATTTTATCTAATGAAATCATAGAGTGGGCTAATCTCCACTCTATGATTTATTTAATTCAACTCATCAAGTCCAGAAAACACACTCGTCTGATAAGAATAAAGAAGCTTTTTGTGGCTATCAAACTCAACTCTAACAACTTATTTGATTACTTAATTGATACTGCTATATGCCAAAAAGACGACTTAGACTATCTGAAAGTTGACGTTAATAGCAAGACTTTTCATTGGCTCATCGAGTTGCCCCAAAGTCAGGGCAAACTATTTGTTAAGCAGACACCTGATTATAGAAGTCTTGAGCACGATGTTAGGATTTCTAAAGAGTGGAAGCTTTATAATTTTTTGCAGTCTCACAAAGATTTAGATTCTGCTTCATCATTAATTCCAGAAGTCCTGCATTTTGATGACAGCAATTCCATACTAATATACAAATGCTCAAATGATTATATTAGCTTAAAAAGTTTTTATGAAAATCAGGAAGCTTTCCCAATAGCGCTCGCAGAATTGCTAGGAACGACTTTAGCAAAGCTACATTCACAGACAATGAGTACTCAGGCGTGCTACACTTTTCTGACTGAACTGGAAGAATCTAAACTTAACTACCAACTTCCTTATCCTGATTATCTTTCTGACTATCTTGTTAGCCGAATTGAACCTGAGAGTTTAAAGAAAACTCAAGCTGTTGCTTGGAGATTTCTGGGTATTTTTCAACAATCTGAAGTTGTGAGGGAAATTGTTACAGAGTTGGTGTTGAATCATCGCCACTGCTGTTTAACACACAATAATATTCAATTTCATAAGATTTTTATACCTAGACATTGGGAGAAGTTAGTAACGGAAACTCAGGATTATGACAAAAGCCTAATTAAGATTGTTGATTGGGAAGCATGTAGTTGGGGCGATCCAGCTTGCGATTTAGGAAAAGCAATTCTTGGCTATTTTCTCTTCTGGCTCAACAGTATGATTGTACATCCTGCTATTGAAGTCAAAAAATCTATACAGCTAGCTACAATGCCTCTAGAAGTCGTTCGTCCTTCAATTGTCGCTATGACAAAAGCTTATATCAATACTTACCCAAAGATTTTAGAAGATTATCCGGAATTTCTCAAGCGGGTTATTCAGTTTACTGGACTTGGTTTAATTTATCAACTCCTCACAGAATTTCAACTTCAGCCAGAGATGGCTTTAAGTCACCAAGGGCTATATTTTTTCATTGCTACACAATTTCTGTGCAAGCCTGAAAAGTTTCTGTCAATTTAACGGGAGCATTCCAATTTTGCACAGACACCTGGCGAATAGAATTCGCGGCTACACAGGCAAAGTCCGCCTACGCGGACTAATTACAGCCTGCGGAGGCAGGCTTTGTTTGTATAGCCGAGCCAGTGCGTTGGACGGGTTTCCCGGCTTGAAGCACCTGGCGTCCAGACTTCCAGTCTGTTAGCGAAGCGGCACGAAGTGCGGGCATTTTGCACATTTGGGATGCTCCCACTACTGTCTTTTTTGCCAAATTGAAAAACTCCCTGATTCAATACCCTGTCAATAAAAAAATATAAGAGAATCTATCATGCAATTACCACCAACTTTACAGGAGACTTTACACGATATTGCTGACAACATTCAAATAGAATTCTCCAAATTACGCATCAGTCATTCTGACTATTCTCCTATAGAAACTCCTGCTGCTACTGTGGCACAACTGCAAAAGATGCCTCAGGAAATCCAGTATAAATATTTAAATTCTCAGTTATCCAAATTCATATATAGTATTTACTTTGAAGGTTCGTGTACAACAGAAGTCAGCCCAGGAATTAAGACGAACGAACAAATTCTACAAGAAATAGATTCCAGAGAAATAGACTGGGAATTTTATGAACAACTGGACGAAAACAATGATGGAAGAGGTTTTTTTCACCCAGGATACCGCATCCTTAAACAGGAAGCTGATGGTAGCCTAGCCGCAGAATTTGATACTTTCATTCAACACATCCAGCGAGAGCGTCATCTTCCTTTATCTTTGCAATCAGCTAGTGTAAACGATCCAGTAGCAGTATTGTTACCTTCTAGCTATATTCATGAAAATAGGTATAGAGCAAATGGCGATGGTATAGGTGGTTTACCGCCTATGAAATTTCACAGTGAGGGAATAGTTGTTTACTTCAACTTCAGTCCAGAAGCTGCTGTTTGGACTATGAAATATTTAACGACAAAATTGAATGAAGTGAAAGTCCCCTTTGCTTTCGAGGTATTACACAACCCTTTGAACTACAGGTTGTATAATTCAGGATTTCTCAAGTTTCCTTATAATCCAGATGAGTCTTACCGATACAAAGAAATTCTTTTACCTGTCTTACAGACGATTTATGCAGAAAATAAATCCCACTTTCGGGAGCAGGTTCCCATATTTACCAAGGTACTCGCACCTGGTATCGGATTAGCCGAACATCCTGCTTCTGAACTGAAGTTTGGACTTCAACAACAGTTTGGAGAAAACCGCTGCGAAATTGTTGCCAGTGCAATGCTTGAAGCTCATCAAAACGGTGATGAATCAAAAGAAGCTCGGATGAAATATATTATCCAACATTTTGAGCGGTTGGGGCTTGACATCGAGCGTCCCTATCTCAATCCTAACTCGGAAGATATTTACACACCATTGGAGTGAATTCCTCTGAACCTCACCCTGCCCTATCGGGCATCCCTCTCCTTAGCAAGGAGAGGGAAAGATTTTAGCGAAGCTAAAAGCGAGGGTGAGGTGAAAGGCGATCCGGTGTGTACACCGTCGCCTTGCTAAGGAGGGTGCGCGGTAGCGCGAGTGGAGTATCTGTTGCAAAGAAAGCGACTTCACTTTTTGACAAAGAGTCTTTATGATATGACTGGCGTCATTTGACATAAAATAATTAAACAGGTTTCCCATGCCCACTGTAGCAATTGTCTACTTTTCCGGTGCTGGTCATACTCACCTTATGGCTCAAGCTATTGCTGAAGGTGCAAGCAAAGTTGAAGGTACCACTGTTGAGGTTTTGCGGATTGTTGGCGAGCAGATTGTAAAGGGTCGTTGGAAGGATGATGCAACAATAGAAAAGCTTAATAATGCTGATGCAATTGTGTTTGGTTCACCTACCTACATGGGTGGTGTTGCAGCTCAGTTTAAGGCATTTATTGATGCAGCTAGCGGAATTTGGTTTAAACACGGATGGAAAGACAAAATCGCTGCTGGGTTTACGCACTCTAGCTCTCCCAGTGGCGATAAGCAAGGAACACTGCTATATTTAGCAACAAATGCGGCTCAACACGGTATGATTTGGGTAAACGTGGGAGATTTGTCAAGCTTTTTGTTCGGTAAGGATGATGGAATAAACCGACTCGGTGCATATTTAGGCGTGATGGGTCATGTTCCACTTGATATGAGCGGTAAGGAAGCAGAGATAGATGCGGGCGATCGCCTCACCTCAGAACGTTTTGGACAACGCATTGCAGAGGTAACAAAACGTTGGGTTAGGTAGATTAGATACGAACAGAGCAAGACTGTTAAGAGTCCTGCTCTTTTTTTCAAATCAGCTTAAAAACATCTGCCAGTACACCACCATCTCCTACCAACCTATTCTTTGCCGGAGAATCATAAACTGTTAGTAGTGAAGGTACCCCAGCTATATCATGAAATAAAGTTATTCCCTCAGCGTGTTCGTCTCTATTTCCATATGGGATATCAAGGACAAACTCTGGATAATTGAGAACATTTTCTTGTAAATCAGCGCCATTCTTCAGACGATAAACTTGCACAGGACCATCCAAATCCATTGTCGGTCCTGCTAAAATCAACAAATCTTCACTTTCTAAGCATAAATCTCGAATTCCTAAACCATTCAAGAAGAGAAAATGCTTTTTGTATCCCTTGCCATCATCTGTAATATTCTTCAATCTCAGGAGTCCGGGAGCAGAGTTTTCTAACTCTATTTCCAGAATGATAGCCCAACCTCGTAATACAGGTCCACGCAAACCTAGAAAAATTCTGTTTTTACAAACGGCTATCCCTTCTATATCAAAACCATTATCCTTACCGGGAATTGTCGCTTTCACAAAAAAGCCCAAGTGTGGATCATCTGCCAAAGCTTCCATGAGTAAGTTACCTTGTTGGGTTACCTCAAGTTTGGCAGCACTTAATTGTACGTTAGGATTTTTTGGATGTTGACATGATGATAATAATTCCCCATCCACCAGTGGAATACGTCCTATGATATAGCGATTTGGTTCGGATGCAATTTTGGCTAGTCTTTTAATATTTTTATCATCAGAAAATTCAGGTTTCGGTTTTTTACGTTTATAGCTGTGAGAACCAATTAACCATAGATAATAATCAGCATATGCCAAACCTTCAATATCAATTTCTTCTTCTTCTGGTGCAGGTAAGCTGATAAAGTTTGCTACGTGATATTGTTTATGTTCTGCAAAGTTACTTACATCTACAAAAGACAGCCGTTCAATAGTTGAGGTTTCATCCGATCCCAACCATAAGTGCTTCTCTGGAGTTAGTAGCATTGCTGAAAGGTCGTTCCGATGTTCTTTAAAACCATCAGTAAAAGTTAGTAAAACTTGATTTATTCGATGTGAATAGTCCATTGTATAGCGCTCCTAAATGAGTTGTGAAATTTTTCGTTAAGCCAGGGAACAGGGAACGGGGAACAGGGAACAGGAAAGAATGATTTACAAATGTACTTCGTTTTTTACAAATGACTTAGGGCTGCTATATATACTTCAGATGAAAATTATTTTTTATTTTAACGTGTTATTGATATCACGTTTTCTTCAGTGTTTATATTTAAAAAAATAACGAAAACTAACTTATGATAACAAAATTATACAAATTTTTCCGAATAAAAACTTTACAAAACATAGATGATAGATTTAAAAAATGCTACGATTCAATCACATCAGCCAGTTAAGTACTTTCATTCAAGATGTGTATCAATTTGTATGACATTAGCTATAAAATCAGAAGTCGAAACTCTCGGAAACTATGCTTACTCAGCAATTGAAAAACATAGTAAAAAAACCTTAAAGTGGGAAACAGAAGTCAAGAAAGATAAAGATCCAGAAGCATTGCATCAGATGCGAGTGGGGATGCGTCGCCTACGCACAGCTGTAACAAGGTTTTCCCCGGCTGTGGATTTGCCAAAGCCAGCTAGTGATAAAAATATCGGTAAAATTGCGCGTCGTCTGGGTAATCTGCGGGATTTAGACGTGCTAAAAGAAAGTTTGGAAAATCTTGAGCAATCAGATTTACCCCGCAAAGAACAGCGATCGCTGCAAACAGCAATGGAAGCTTTAACCAAACAACGTCAAGAGGCTGTGACAGATGTAAAGTCAACATTCAAGGACGATCATTACAAATCTCTTAAACAGAAATTGAACGAGTGGTTAAAGGAGCCATCCTATCAACCAATAGCATATTTGCCAATTCAGCAAGTGCTACCAGATTTACTTTTACCAGAAGTTAGTACATTTTTACTGCATCCAGGTTGGCTTGTTGGAACCCAAGTAGAGGGAGGGGAGATTGTTATTTCTAGAGACTGGGAAGCCCAAAGAGTAGAGCAAGAATTAGCAACTAATGGGGAAACTTTTCACAGTTTACGCAAACAAGCCAAACGCCTGCGCTACCAGATGGAGTTATTTTCTGATTTATATAGCCAGTCTTATACCAATTGTATTGCAGAAGTGAAAAATCTCCAAGAGATATTGGGAGCAATGCAAGATAGCGCAGTCTTAGCTGACTGGCTTGCAGATGTGTTTAACTCAGAAATAGATTCTCAACTGCCGACTCTTGCTTCAATGTTCGCCCAAAAACGTTATAAATTATGGCAACAATGGCAGCCCTTACAGCAGCAGTATCTCAAAGCCCAGACAAGACAAAGGTTTCATACAACAATACTACATCCAGTGTGAGCTTCGCCTACGCTCCAATTCAAAATTAAAAAATAATTTTGAATTTTGTAGAGTACAAGGACGCAGTCCCTAAGTGAATTTTGAATTCCCCATAACAGGAGTGGAGGTTAGCAAGAGTAGTTGTTGATTAAACCTTGAACTATTGCATTTGCCATAGCCTCCTCATTATATAACTTCATATCTTTTTGCGAATCAACAAAACAACCCTCTATAAGAATTGCAGGCATAATTGTATTTTTCAGGACAAATAACTTAGAACCATCTTTTATACCACGATTATTAAATCCTAGCTTAATGATTTCATCTAAGACTGATTTAGCAATCTTTTTTCCGACTTCGCTCATTGCATATACTTCTGTCCCATTTGCTTGACCATTAAAGCAATTGAAATGGATAGAAACAAAAATATCAACATTAGCTGCATTGGCTGTAGCGCATCTCTTTGTCAAAGATGCCTTGACTGTATCAGCGTTTGTCGGTTGACATGGTACAACTTGATGCCCCAAAGTTTTTAATTTTTCTATAACTTTATTCCCGACATTTAAGTTTAAATCATCCTCACACTTGATGCCTTTACAACCTGTATCAGGGGGACAATTGTGCCCAATATCAATTCCAATTTTCATTGTAAGTAGGTCGGCGTAAATAATTCTTGTTGGAATAAAGCAGGGAGCAGGGAGCAGGGAGTAGGGAGAGAAAGAGTTTGAGCTTTATTTACTTTTCTTTACACAGTTTGATTTTTTTGCACCGACTTACTTAAGTAGGTCGTTAAAATAAAGTTAACGATGTTTTGGCAGTCATTCGTCAAGAGTCAAGAGTCATTAGTCAAGAGTCAAGGGTTCAGAGTTATCTCCCTATTCCCTGCTCCCTGCTCCCTGCTCCCTGCTCCCTGCTCCTCTGCTCCCCTGCTCCCTATTCCCTATTCCCTGTTAAGCGTTCCCAAAAATAGACGTGTCACAATAAGAAATATAACACCTTAACTAAGCTTTCTATCTCAACACATGAAACGTATCGTCTTAATTGCTGGGTTTGAATCATTTAACGCCGACTTGTATCGGAAGGCAGCTTTTTTGGCGACTTCTCGTGTCAGTGAGTTGGATATTAGCGTGTTTAGCGATCGCGACATCACCACTAAACGCGCTGAAGTAGAAGCAGCACTAAAAGATGCTGATGTGTTTTTTGGCAGTTTGCTGTTTGACTATGATCAGGTGTTGTGGTTGCGCGATCGCATCTCCCATATCCCCATCCGCCTCGTGTTTGAGTCAGCTTTGGAATTGTTGAGTTTAACCAAGTTGGGCGCTTTCGCCATTGGCGATAAACCCAAAGGAATGCCCAAACCAGTAAAATTCATTCTTGATAAATTCAGCAACGGACGAGAGGAAGATAAACTCGCAGGTTATATTAGCTTTTTAAAAGTCGGACCAAAACTATTGAAATATGTGCCAGGGCAAAAAGTACAAGACTTACGCAACTGGCTGATTATATATGGTTACTGGAATGCTGGTGGACCAGAAAACGTTGCTGCTTTATTCTGGACATTGGCAGAAAAATATTTAAGTCTTAAGGTAGGTGAAATTCCCCCGCCAGTCGAAACCCCGAATATGGGGTTGTTACATCCCGACTATCAAGGATTTTTTGAATCACCACGGGCATACCTGGAATGGTATCAACAGATTCCTCCTCGCCCTGCTTATAAAGAGGAGAATATTAGCCCCCCTTTTGAAGGGGGGTTGGGGGGATCTAATTTGAAAGCGGGGTTGGGGGGATCTAATTTGAAAGCGGGGTTGGGGGGATCTAAAATCCAAAAGCCAGTAGTCGGAATTCTCCTCTATCGCAAGCACGTCATTACTAAACAACCTTACATACCGCAACTCATTCGCAATTTTGAAGAAGCTGGTTTGATACCATTACCCATCTTTATTAATGGTGTAGAAGGTCATGTCGCAGTACGTGATTGGATGACAACCGACTACGAACAAGGGCAAAGACAACAAGGAAATGTAGAAATTGCCTCACTTTCAAAAGAAGCAGTCAAGGTTGACGCCATTGTCTCAACGATTGGCTTTCCTCTTGTCGGTGGTCCGGCTGGTTCTATGGAAGCGGGAAGACAAGTTGAGGTAGCAAAACGCATCCTTACTGCTAAGAACATACCATACATTGTCGCCGCACCATTGCTGATTCAAGATATTTCTTCTTGGACGCGCCAAGGTATTGGAGGATTGCAAAGTGTTGTGTTATACGCTTTACCAGAATTGGATGGGGCGATCGACACCGTTCCCCTTGGTGGTTTGGTGGGAGAAGAAATTTATCTGGTTCCCGAACGGGTACAGCGGTTAATTGGGAGAGTGAAAAATTGGGTTGCTTTGCGGCAAAAACCTGTCTCGCAACGAAAGATTGCAATTATTTTGTATGGGTTCCCGCCTGGTTACGGTGCTGTGGGAACAGCTGCGTTGTTAAATGTACCAAGAAGTTTACTGAAGTTTCTTCAAGCATTGAAAGACCAAGGTTATACAGTTGGAGATTTACCGGAAGATGGAGAAGAGTTGATTCGCAAAGTTAAAGAAGCGGATGAACTCAAATGGGAAGATAAGCAAGATGTTAGCGTTTGCGTAGCGCCCCCTTCGGGGCTAGCGAGCCGTAGGCTGGAAAATATTGTTCCCTCATCAGTTAATGTCCGCACCTTGGAAAAATGGCTAGGATACCTCCGCACATCCCGCATTGAAAAACAATGGAAATCTCTCACAGGTACTGGGATTAAGACTTATGGTGATGAATTTCATATTGGGGGTGTTCAGGTTGGAAATGTTTGGATAGGTGTACAACCACCATTGGGATTACAAGGTGATCCGATGCGGTTGATGTTTGAACGGGATTTAACTCCTCATCCGCAGTACGCTGCTTTTTACAAATGGTTGCAAAATGAATTTGCAGCTGATGCTGTGGTTCACTTTGGGATGCACGGGACTGTAGAATGGTTGCCTGGTTCTCCTTTGGGGAATACGGGATATTCTTGGTCTGATATTTTGTTGGGAGATTTGCCTAATCTATATATATATGCGGCGAATAATCCTTCGGAGTCTATGTTGGCGAAGCGTCGTGGTTATGGGGTGTTGATTTCTCACAATGTACCGCCTTATGGGCGTGCGGGTTTGTATAAGGAGTTGGTGACGTTGCGGGATTTGATTGCGGAGTATCGAGAAGATCCGCAGAAGAATTATGCCCTCAAGGAAGCGATTTGTAAGAAGATTGTGGATACTGGTTTGGATGCCGATTGTCCGTTTGAGGATGCGAAGCGGTTGGGGATTGCGTTTACGCCTGAGAATGTTCGGATGTTTAGTGGTCATGCTTTTGATGATTATCTGGTGAAGTTGTACGAGTATTTGCAAGTGTTGGAGAATCGTCTGTTTTCTTCTGGGTTGCATGTTTTGGGGGAAAAGCCAAGTGAGGAGGAGATGGCGGGGTATTTGGAGGCTTATTTTGGAAATGAACCGCAAAGACGCGAAGGACACGAAGAAGAAAGGAAAGAAGAAGAGAAACAAGTTAGAGATTTGTTGATGCAGACAACTGATGAGTTGACGAATCTGGTGCGGGGTTTGAATGGGGAGTATATTCCGCCTGCGCCTGGTGGTGATTTGTTGCGAGATGGTGCGGGTGTTTTGCCTACGGGGAGAAATATTCATGCTTTAGATCCTTATCGTATGCCTTCGCCTGCGGCGTTTGCACGGGGACGGGAAATTGGTCAAAAGATTATTGCCCAGCATCTGCAAGAGAATGGGACGTATCCGGAGACTGTGGCGGTGATATTATGGGGTTTGGATGCGATTAAAACTAAGGGGGAATCTCTTGGTATTCTCTTGGAGTTGGTTGGTGCGGAAGCTGTGAAGGAGGGGACGGGGCGAATTGTTCGTTATGAGTTGAAGCCTTTGGCTGAGGTGGGACATCCCCGGATTGATGTGTTGGGGAATTTGTCGGGGATTTTCCGAGATAGTTTTGTGAATGTTATTGAGTTGCTGGATGATTTGTTTGGGCGGGCGGCTGAGGCTGATGAACCGGAGAACCAGAATTTTATTAGGAAACATGCTTTGGCTTTGAAGGCGCAAGGGGTAGAAAATGTTTCGGCGAGGTTGTTTTCTAATCCTGCAGGTGATTTTGGTTCTTTGGTGAATGACCGAGTGGTTGATAGTAATTGGGAATCTGGGGATGAGTTGGGGGATACTTGGCAAGGTCGCAATGTGTTTAGCTATGGTAGGCAAGATAAAGGTCAAGCAAGACCAGAAGTACTGACTCAACTTTTGCAAAACACCAGTCGCATTGTCCAAGAAATTGATTCTGTGGAATACGGTTTGACTGATATTCAAGAATATTATGCCAATACTGGTGGTTTGAAGAAAGCGGCGGAAAAACAACGCGGGAAAAAAGTGACTACTAGTTTTGTGGAAAGTTTCTCGAAGGATACGACTCCCCGAAATTTGGATGATTTGTTACGGATGGAGTATCGCAGCAAGTTGCTGAATCCCAAATGGGCGGAAGCGATGGCGAATCAGGGTTCGGGTGGTGCTTATGAAATTTCTCAACGGATGACGGCGTTGATTGGTTGGGGCGGTACTGCTGATTTTACTGATAATTGGGTATATGACCAAGCTGCTGATACTTATGCTTTAGATGCAGAGATGGCAGAGAAATTACGGAAGGCGAATCCGGAAGCTTTCCGTAATCTTGTGGGCAGGATGTTGGAGGCGCATGGGCGCGGTTTTTGGGAGGCTGGTGAGGATAAGTTGCAGAAGTTACGCCAGTTGTATGAGTTGACGGATGAGGAATTGGAAGGGGTGACGGTTTAGATAGGTAGTGTGGACATATTGCCCTACCTATATAAAAGCTAATAGTGTCGCCAATAAAAAGACGATTGAGTTTTGTCCGGATAAGTACTTTGCTGAATTGTTATTATTTTCTAGTGTGATTTAAATTTAACTTTTCCTCACATATTCAGCAAAAATACTTATAAAAAGCGAGAAAACTCAGGAGTAACCAAAAAATGGCAGAACTAATTACTACACATCTTGAGGATGTATCGCGCGAGCTATGGCAAGTTTTAGGGCAATATGAATCTTGGAAATCTGATCCAGCCAAGTGTGAGGATATACAGCGGAGGCTATCGCACTTCAACGAGAGCCATTCAGCTGATTTAAAGCATATTAATGATGTTATCAAAGCTTTATCAAGAGGATTTTATCTAATAAAATCTGGAGCAGAATGGGATGAACCTGCTGTTGGTCATATCTCAACTGATAAACCTAACTCGACACATAAGGCGCGTGGTGCCCAGTGGCGACTTGTGATAGTTTGGAGTGGATTTGAGATTGTTATAAAGACATTATTACTTAAGACAGGGACAGGTGGTCTAGGTCCAGATGATTTTAGTAAGATCACACAAAAATCCGGACTAAATTCATACAAATCATTGCCCTCACCAAACAAAGAATTAAAAAAGTTGTCTAGATGGCTTGATCAATCACAAGAAGGGAGAGAAGTACTAGATTTTCTGAGTGCTATAAAGGGAGACGCAAACATAATTCAACATTGGATAATTAACGGACAACCTGTTTCTACCTGGGTTGATGCTGCAAAACTTGCTAAAGCACTGCGGAACGCAACTGCTCATGGTGCGCTTTCAGCCAGTAAAGTTAAACAATGGGGACTTCAGCAGCCACTGCTAACTTTATCAGATAATCTTGGAGAAATCGTTTTGGCTAGTATGCACAAGCTGATATAGCTTTGAACAAAAACGTATTTTCTCTGCGTTCTCTGCGCCTCTGCGGTTTTAAAATCGCTAATTTTTTGGCGCAAAAGCAGTAATTAACCCACTTTCGCTGCAGCATCTACACCATCGCTGATAAGATGACCATCTTCCATATAAATAATGCGATCGGCTATATCAAGAATGCGGTTATCATGAGTCACTAGCAAAATTGTACAGCCTTGTTCTTTCGCTAACTTCTGCATCAATTCCACGACATCACGCCCAGATTTTTTATCGAGTGCTGCTGTGGGTTCATCTGCTAGAACTATTTTTGGTTGACTGATTAGGGCGCGGGCGATCGCCACTCTCTGCTTTTGTCCACCCGATAAACTATCTGGATAATAATCTGCACGATTTCCCAAACCTACACTCTCCAATATGCTAATAGCTTTAGCGTCCATATCCTGATTTAAAAACTCGTCATGCAACTCTAACGACATCCGCACATTTTCCTTAGCTGTCAGAAATGTCATCAGGTTATGCGCTTGGAAAATATAGCCAATTTGACGGCGAACGTCTCGCAGCTGCTTCTTACTCGCACTACACATTTCTTGTCCGAGAATTTTTAAACTTCCTTCTTGGGCAGAACGTAGTCCTCCCATAAGGGTTAACAAGGTTGTTTTTCCTGAACCTGAAGGTCCAGTCATTATGATAATATCGCCAGAGTAAATATCTAAGTTGATATCAAATAACGCTTGTTTGCGAAGCGTACCTTCACCAAAGTAATGATTGAGTTTTTGGGCAGAGATGACGGGTTCAGTTGTTACTATGTGCATTGGGTTATGAGAATAATCTATTTTTTTCATAGTCTTATTTTTATAGGTTATTATTATTGACTAACTGCCTAAGATGTGCGTAGTAATTCATCACAAAATCTCAACCTGGCAACAAGCGCAGGTGGAATTTGAGTAAAGTTAGACCAACTGTAAAAGCGACTGTCAGAAGAATCGTCAGCAGGAAAAGCAGGTTCTTCCAAGCCATCAAGTACAAACCCAACACGGAATGCTGCACCTAACAGAACGTGCAATGGTCGATGGAAGTACAATTGGGGTTTTGGTTGATTTTCTATTGCTAATCCTTTTGTGGTGCTGGGTTGTAAGTATCCAGACACTTTGACCGAGTATTCTGTCACCAGTTGACCTTCGCAATCTTTAACTTCTGCAGCCATACTGGTATGTGTACTATTGAAACAAGGATGCATCACAGCAAAGATAAAGCTACCTCCAGGACGCAACAACTTTGTGAGTGCCCGTAACAGAGGGTCTATTTCTGCCATGTCCATAAGTACCATTGCGGATACAGCAGCATCAAAGGAACGTTCTCCCAGCCCAAGTAAAGCTGTCTCATCGGTAGCGTCAAGAACGTGATACTCAATTGATGTCTCATGCTGTTGAGTTCTTTTGCGGGCACAGGTAATCATCTCCTCGGCAAAATCTATTCCGACGACATGTGCACCCAAGCTGGCTAATCTGCGAGTTGTCAGCCCAGTTCCACAGCCTATGTCCAAAATGCGGCTACCCGGTTTTACCTCCAGCAGTCTCTCCATTGCAGGACGAATCAGCACTTGATGAAAGTCACTCCCGTCATCACCCATGCGGGCGTCCCACACACTAGCGTTGGTATTCCACGCATCACGAGTTTCATTGTTCCATGCATTTGTTGAGTCATTTGACATTGATGTACTCCTAATTTCTGTCATCACTTAATCTTGAGTTTGGTTGATTGTTTATCATCCCCATGGGTTTACCCCACCCGCCTGACGGCACTCTCCCCTTGGTAAGGGGAGGGTTGGGGAGGGGTATTTTTTATAACTGTTCATCCAGACATTATATGACTCACTAAAACACATCTGCTGGATCTGCAGATTGTAACTTCCTCATTGCAACTGCGCCAGAAAAAGTACACATGACTATCGTTATGATAAACACAGTAATTGCACGAGTTAGTGTCATAGCAATAGGTAGTAGAGTTGCTGCATATGTCACCTGGTAGAGTGCGATCGCAATCAAAAATCCAGGCACATAACCCAATGCTGCCAAAAGTAACGCTTCTTGAAACAAAACACCCAAAAGATAGCCGTCGCTATATCCCATTGCCTTCAACGTGGCGTACTCTGGTAAATGGTCGGAAACATCACTGTAAAGAATTTGGTACACAATCACGATTCCCACAATAAACCCCACAATCACACCCAGTCCAAAAATAAATCCAATTGTCCCTTGGCTTTCCCAGTAGTACTTTTCCACCCCCGCAAAACCTTCTAGTGTTAAAACTCGTACATCTGGTGATAATTCTTTAGCAAGCTGTTTTTCAACTTGAGTCGGATTAAAACCAGGTTTAAGCTTAATCAAACCGATTTCTATCTGATTTGGTTGACGTTCGGGAAACAATTTCAAAAATGTTGAATCACTCGTGATGATGTTACCATCAGCAGCAAATGAACTACCAATAGTAAACAGTCCGGTGACTTGAATATTCTGGCGATTGAGTTCTGCTTCCAGTGTTCCGCGCTTTTGCACAGCCTCAGCAACAGCCCCGTATTCCGGACGTCCAGCACGATCAAACAACACTGTATTCAATAGTTGTAACTGTGTTGCATTTTGCTTCACCTCTGGCAAATTCAAGCCTGGTGCTTGTGGATCAATTCCCCAAATCAAAATGGAACGGTTAATCCGAGTTTCTGGATTTTTCCACTGTCCCAAACTGATGTAAACAGAACTCACCGACTGAACGCCTTCATGATTCAATGCTTGATAAAGTCGTTCACGAGAAAAGCTTTTGACAGAGAACAGAGTTTGAAGTTGAGGATTCGTCATCACCAAATCTGCTTCAAGTAGGCGATGAGGCTTTGTCGCACTGTCAAAGAGTGCATCTTGAAAGCCCATTTGCACAAATATCAGCATATCTGCAAATCCAATACCTGCCACTGCTACCGCTAGACGAGTTTTTTCTTTCATCACTTGTCGCAATGCTAGCGGCGTTCTACGAAGCCATTTACCAAACATTTCAAAAAACTCCTGTCAACTAGGGGTGTAAGGGTGTAAGGGGGTAGGGGTGTAGGGGAGCCAGTGCTGTGGGCGGGTTTCCCGACTTGAGGCACCTGGCGTGGGAGGAAACTGATTCGCAATTCTTGTTTTGTTCACTTACACCCTTAGTTTTGGTCATACCAATCTATAACGAACATCCGTTATATTTAGTAGTAAAGAAAATTTATAATTCAATTTGTGTCTGGACTTGCAAGTTCGTTAAACCTGCAACTCGCTTGCTATCTTCTGGTGTGAGGCGAACCTTCACTTCAATAACTCGCTTATCTAAATTTTCTCCAGGCTGGTTGCTGAAAACTTTTTGTTGATTAACTTGCAAGCCAACTAACGAAACAACTCCCCGCAGTTCTGTGTTGAAAGCTTGACCTGTTACAATTGCCTTCTGTCCGGTTTTCACTTTACCAATATCGGATTGATAAACTTCTGCGACAGCAACCATTTGGTTCGTTTGTGCTAAATCCAGAATGCCAGAGTCACTCATCTTTTCTCCAACTCGCGTATGAATTTTGAGTATCTGTCCTGCTGTCGGTGCTTTGATGTAAGCTTGTTTCAAGTCAGTTTGGGCGCGTTTGACAGCTGAAAAAGCATTATCAACTTCCGCTTGCGCCGCTTGCACATCCACAGGACGAACTTCAACAATCTTATTGAGGGTGGCGTCAGCTTCCCTAATTTGTTTGACACCAGTCGCGTTAATTCTTTGCAGCGCGACTTTCGCTTCACGAACTTGTTTGCTACCAGTAGCGTTGATTCTGTTGAGAATAGCTTTCGCTTCGTTGAGTTGTTGTTGTGAGGTTTCTAAACTTAAGCGCTTACTATCAAATAAGGAACTAGAAATTGCTCCTTGTTTGTATAACTGCTGATAACGCTGATATTCAGCTTGAGCATTGCTGAGTTCCGCCTGAATTTTCCGAATTGTTGCTTCTTGCGCTGTCCTGTCGCCTTCCCATTGCGCTTGTAGTCGGGCGATTGTTTCTTCTTGAGAAAGTCTATCACCTTGTAACTGCGCTTGCAAGCGTTCAATGGTTGCTTTTTGAGCAACGATTTCTCCAGATTTCGCGCCTGCTTTAACCTGGGTGAGTTTCGCTTGAGCTACGTTAACTTGCTCTTGCGCTTGTTTGAGGGAGTCTTGTAATTTATCTCGTGAATCGAGAATTGCTATCACTTGTCCGGCTTTGACTTGTTCGCCTTCTTTGATGAGTAGTTGAGTTATGCGATCGCCATCCAACGCCAGAGGTGCAGACAGTTTAATCACCTCGGCTTCTGGCTCTAGTCGTCCCAATGCTGTTACTTTTTTGACTGGAGGAGCAGTTTCCACTGGTGCAGGTTTTTGACTGACTATCCCATACTGAGAAATGCCAGAAAAAATAATTCCACCTGTGATTACAGTTCCAGCAACGACTAACCCGATTAACCATCGATTTGTAGGTTTAGAGAATACTTTGAAAGTCGTCATATTCTTCCTCCACAATTAACCGTTATAACTTTTATTCGACAGTGGTTTTTCTAAATATGCTGTTAACATCTTGCTTAATAAAGAAAATTGTTCAGTAATAGAAACCATTTCATTATCCATAAGTCGCTCCACGATTAAGCCATCAATTAAACTGAAGATAAACCAAGCTACGACAGGGTCTTGAATGCCCAAAATATCATGAGCTGCCTGTTGATATCGCTGTGTCGCATGTCTAAACGTACCACGACCCTGGATATCCTTTGAGTCTTGATGCTGACAAAAATCAACCTGTAAATAAATCCATTTAATGTAATAATCTTCGTTTTTAGCCAAATATTTTCCTAAAACTTCCAGCCGTTCTTGCAAAGTTTGTTTTCCTTCCAATTCAGCCTTCGCCATCAGTTCATCTTGCTCACAAATCTCTTCCATTAATTGCTCAAATAACGCCTGTTTACTGGGAAAGTAGTGATATAGCGTCCCAGTAGAAACATTTAAGCCTTCAGCAATTTGACGCATGGTAATTGCTGAGTAACCTTTCTGGGCGAACAAATCAAAGCATTTACTGAGGAGTTCCTTGCGATATAGGTCATGGTCAACAATCTTTGGCATTTTTTATATCGAACGTTTGTTATTTATTGAATATACTCTCATTGCTTCTGGCTTGTCAAGCTTTAGACTTGAAAAAGAAGGCAGCCCCAATCAAGGAAGACGAGGCAAGGAATCCCCGTTTCTTCTAAAACGGGGAGGAATTGTCTCCTTGCCCCGTCTTAGTCATTAGTCACTTGTCATTAGTCGTTAGTATAATTAATGACAAATTTTCGTGCTCAACTACTAATGACTAATCACTTCGATTTCCCTCCGGCTATGAAATCATCACTTCGTAGTGATGATTTCATAGCCGGAGGATTAGTTAAAAATTTTTCACCACCAAACATGAAAATGTCTTTCCCCTACACCCCTACACCCTTACACCCCTTTTTCAACTATTACCAAATTTATGACTTTGGTAATAGTTGAAGCATGACTTTTGTCTCATTTGGGTGGCATTTCTAACTTCTAAGATAAGAACATTGAGTACGGACGAGTCCCAACCTCACATAATCTAAATTGAGCGATCCATCAAACTAGTCCATCAAAGTCAGTTATTATCATGAATAATTCAAAACTTCGCATTTCTAAAGACATTGCGGCGGATGTTTTTGCGCTTGCTGCTCAGTCACACACGCAACAAACTCAGGATTATTCTTTGGAAGAAATGATACAGGCTGGGGGGGAAGTAGAAATTCCCCCAGAGTTCATTGTACGAGCTGTACAGCAAATTAAAGCAAACCAAATCCAAGCTCGCGAACGACAACAAAAATTAAAGTTAATTCTCATTAGTGGTAGTGTTGGAGCTGCACTAATGCTTTTAGGTGTATTAGTTTACAACATGATCGCTGGTCAGTTTACGCACGCTAGGCGTTCGCCAGAACATCGTTTCCACGCTGCTCGTTTTTGGAGGGGTGAAGACCAAAATCAACTTCCACCAGACCACTTCCGACATATGAGGCATCACAGGCAACACACAATAAATGTAGCAGGAGAAGTACAACAGTATCTTTTTAACCCTGAAGGGAAGGCAGATGGGCTGTTACTCAACAATGGGTTACAGGTAAAATTTCCTCCCTTTATGGGAGATAGTTTGATGGCGACGGTTTCCCCAGGAACTCAAATCACCATTTTAGGGACTTCCGGCTTTCCCAGCCGCTTTGGTCAGGAAATCAGAGCAAGAAGCATCACCAATGCTCAAACAGGGCAGACTTTGATGTCACAGACTTCTCCAATACTCCCTCAACCGCCCAATTATGGCAACTACAGTAATGTCTCTGTGGAAGGAACTGCTCAACACTGGTTGGTGGGACACCGAGGAAATGTTAATGGCGTTGTCCTTTCTAATGGGGCTGTTGTCAGGTTTCCACCCCATGCGAGCCAGCAGCTACAGAGCATAGCGAATGTAGGAGACAAAGTCAAAGCGGAGGGATTCGGCACTCGTAATGATTCTGGGCAGACTGTAGAAGCGACAACACTAACAATAAATGGGCAATCTGTGCCTTTGGAACCACAAGTTTTTGTTGGTCAGTAGTAAGATAAAAGTCTCCAAAAATTAACCACAGTTTCATTGGGGTTTGGGACTCATTTTTGGAGATGTCTTTTGGCTAATGAAACAATCGTACAAGGAGATAGATTACGAAGCACAATAGAAATGAGTTGTCCTCTATAAATGGTGCCATCTGACCTATGCAGCAGTCCAACAAGAGCGATCATCAAGATTTTCTACGACAGCTTGCTACCCTAGCTGCGATCGTTGGCGCTTTTGTAGTTAACGTTTTGTCGAACATCTTTCCGTTAAATGGACTCAGCATTGGTGAAATTTCTAACACTCTGTTCAAGAACGTATTAATTATTCCCGCTAATTACGCCTTTGCTATTTGGGGATTGATTTATCTTGGTCTATTTGCTCTCGGAATCTATCAAGTTCTACCAAACCAGCGACATGATATAGATTTACGTAAAACAGGTTACTTGCTAGTAGTTGCTTGCTTTGCTCAAATTATCTGGGTTTATCTGTTCCTTTCCCGGCTTTTTTCACTTTCCGTTGTAGCTATGCTGGGAATTTTACTGCCTCTGATTGTTATATATATAAGATTAGGAATTGGGACAAATTCTGTATCTCGTATAAAAAAATGGTGCGTCCACTTTCCTATCAGTATTTATTTAGCGTGGATTAGTGTCGCAACGATAGTTAATGTCGCTTTTGCCCTGTTTTTTGTGGGCTGGAACGGTTGGGGGATTTCTGCTGAAGTCTGGACAGTTATTATGTTGCTAGTTGCAGCAGCACTTGCTATATTCATAGCTGTTCAGCGCCGAGACGTAGCTTACACAGGAGTCATGGTTTGGGCAATGATAGCGATCGCTCTCAAACAGTGGAACAACCCTACTTTGAGAATACTGGCTTTGGTATGTGCGGCTGTTCTTGTGTTACTCATTTTTGTCAAAAGCTCGCGTACTCAGCTTTTGAACGGTTGAATAGCGTCATCCCGATGAGCAAATTGCTAGTCTAGAAGTCCGGTATTTTCGCTTTCAATATCTTTGACATTAAACAGGACAACAGAACTATCCAAACTATTTCTGTTTCAATTCTTACATTTTTCTTTTTGTTATAAACTAATTTTTCGCTCACCCTTTCATTTTCTTGCTTATCCACGCTAAATCTTTGTCAATTACGAAACTCCTTTTTATACCCAGCTACTCAGCTTGATACTATTTATTATCATCAAGCCTCTTCACTATTCCTCTGCTTTAGTTCTTCTGTACTAAATTATCGACATTTTGTTCATGTGTGACAGCTGAGGGTGCGGAATGTGGCTTCCAAAGCGCCACGCTAACGCACCCAGAAGACACGAAAGATTGAAGTAAGTGTCAGCGCCAGCTAAAAAGCGATCGCCCCAACAAAGCAGTCGTAACATTGCCAGCTATTAGATATGATGATCAGCACGTAGTCCGATATTCACGTAGCTAGGGGAGCGTCAATTGGGTACTATTGGGGAGTTTAATTGTGCTTTTGCTAAAACACTTCTTGAAACGATAACAAACAGATAATGCTAGTCTCACGTCTGCATAGATTTTGTACTGGTCCGATAGACAAATTATCTGCTTCTGAACACTTGAGAACCTCTACATCAGTTATATTTTGGTTTGGTCTGAGCCTATCGTTTGCATTTTTTTATGGTATCTTAGGGCTTCTGAAAGCTGTCAAAAATGAATACGTTGTCCAGGATGATGCACGGGAGTATGTGTTTTGGATGCAGCGGTTTATAGATCCTGAACTACTGCCTCATGATTTGATTGCAGATTACTTTAAATCCATTACACCACCAGGATTTGCTACTGTTTACCAGTTGATGGCAAGTCTAGATATTAATCCACTTTTACTCAGTAAAATTTTACCAATCGTATTGAGCTTGATTGCCACCGCCTACTGTTTTGGCGTTTGCCTCCAGATTTTTCCAGTGCCTATGGCTGGATTTATCACTACATTCCTCCTAAATCAAAGTCTTTGGTTCCAGGATGATTTGGTTTCTGCCACACCTAGATCTTTTGTATATCCATTGTTTTTAGCATTTTTGTACTATATGCTACGTACATCTTGGCTAGCCGTGTGCGTAACACTCGTTCTGCAAGGGCTTATTTATCCTATATTTATATTTATTTCAGAAGGAATTTTGTTCCTACGGTTATGGAACTGGAAGTATTGGTCACCCCGGCTTAAGCAGAAGCACAGTAGCTTATTGTTGTGTGTAGTTGCTTTGGGGCTAGGCTTTCTCGCAATGCTGCCCTATGCCTTAGCTTCCTCTGAGTTTAGTCCACTTGTCACCGCTACACAAGCCAGAGCAATGCCGGAGTTCTGGTCGGGAGGACGACATCCTTTTTTTGACGACAACTTTTGGAGGTTTTGGTTAATTGGACAACATAGTGGTATAGTGCCGCCGTTATTACCTCCTTTGATTTGGGTTGGGTTGTTATTGCCAATAGTGCTGCAAAATGTGTCTTGCTTCCCATTGGTTAAGCAGGTCAAAAGCGAGGTTGCAGTTTTATCTCAAATCGTGTTGGTATCCTTATGTCTATTTTTTGCATCTCATGCTTTGCTACTAAAACTATTTTTTCCTACCCGATATACAAGTCATACTTTGCGAATTGTCATGGCGCTTGCTGCTGGAATAATGTTAACCCTAATACTGGATGCACTCTTTCGGGCTTGTGAGAAAATGACAGAATCGAGTCTGCGAAGAAAAAGATTCTGGATACTCATATTAATGGTAACATTAGGAGCAACGCTCGTACTATACCCTAATTTTTCAAATGGCTTTCCAAGAACGAATTATAGAGTGTCTAACGAGTCTTCTTTGTATAAATTTTTTCAGAAGCAACCGAAAAACATTCTTATTGCTACCCTGTCTGATGAAGCAAATAATATCCCGACGTTTGCCCAACGATCTATTTTAGTCGGTAAAGAATACGCACTTCCTTTCCATCTAGGCTACTACCGTCAGATTCACCAACGAAGCATTGATTTGATTCATGCTCAGTACAGTCAGAACAAATTCGCAGCACGACAGTTGATTCAGAAGTATGGGATAACTTTCTGGCTGTTGGATCGCGTAGCGTTTACACCTGATTATTTGAGGGGCAAAAGCTGGCTTAGAAGTTTTCAGCCAGCTTTTACGGAGGCTTTAACCAGCTTGGAACAGGGAACAGTTCCGGCACTTGTAATGCTAACAAAACGCTGTTCTGTGTTCGAGACTAAGAGTATGGTTGTGTTGGAAGCAGACTGTATTACTCATGCACTACAGCAATAACTACCAATTCTTGTGATTGTCATACTCAATCACTGATTTGGCTGAAACACGCCCACAATGGTCACTCTAACAGCTTTGCGCTTTGTTAGAAATTCTTGACCCCCAGCGGTTTTGTCGAGGAGTACCAGTCCGCAGCCCAAAACTTCTGGATACTGTGATGGTGCGGCGACTGAAACGGGATTTACGCTCAATTGGAGAAGATTTTTCACAGCGTCAAGTTATCCCTATAGTTATTGATGGGCTGTCTGAGGATGTGCCAGAGTTAAAGATGTCGCAATTGTTACAATAGTATAGGCGAACGTCCGTTCAGGGAGACACGAAGTGCCTCGGGCGTTCTTCGCGCTTCGCGATCGCTCTCAATCTGTTCCCTGTTCCCGTTCGGACGTTCGGCGAAGCTCAGTCGAGCCGCTGACGCTCTAGGCGTTGCCTGTTAAGCGTTCCCTAGCTCAACTAGTAAATTCATAAACAAAACCGAATTCCTGATAAAATACCACTGATGAACCTAGAAGCCGGACAAATTATTCGGGTACGCTCCCGACAGTATCTTGTAGAAGATGTCGTTCCTGGACAGTCTGTTGAGGAAGACACCTTAGTTCGTCTTTCGTGTCTGAATGACGATGCATTGGGAGAGTGCTTAGAAGTTCTCTGGGAACGAGAAATTGATGCTCAGTATATAGGTACAACCAATTGGGATTTAGTCGCCAGCCGGGGTTTTGATGATGCACGGCTGTTTTCTGCGTATCTGCACACACTCCGTTGGAACTGCGTTACTTCCACAGATCCAAAATTGTTTCAAGCACCTTACAGGGCTGGTATTGAAGTCAAAGCTTATCAGCTTGAGCCATTGCGTAAAGCATTGCTGATGCCGAGAGTTGCTTTGTTTATAGCAGATGATGTTGGTTTAGGCAAAACCATCGAAGCTGGGCTTATCCTCCGCGAGATGTTAATGCGTCAAAAAGTCAGGCGCGTTGTCATTTCCTGTCCGCCGTCGGTGGTGCGACAGTGGCGAGATGAGATGGAAAGCCGCTTTGGACTGACTTTTATCATTTTTGATCGGGAGTTTGTCGCCGCCCGTCGCCAAGAACGTGGTTATGGTATTAACCCTTGGACGACTCACAACCGCTTCATTATTTCCCATGCCTTGCTGCGGGATGAAACTTATGCAGCACCTTTGCGGGACTGGTTGGGTGATTTTTCTGCAAGATCTATGCTGATACTTGATGAAGCTCATAATGCAGCCCCAGCAAGTAGTTCCAAGTATGCCATTGATTCGCAACTGACGCGGACTGTGCGTGAGTTAGCACCTCGGTTTGAGCATAAGCTGTTTCTGTCTGCCACTCCCCACAATGGTCACTCTAACAGCTTTGCCGCTTTGCTAGAAATTCTTGACCCCCAGCGGTTTTGTCGAGGAGTCCCAGTCCGCAGTCCAAAACTACTGGATACTGTGATGGTGCGGCGATTGAAACGGGATTTACGCTCAATTGGAGAAGATTTTCCACAACGTCAAGTTATCCCCATAGTTATTGATGGGCTATCTGAGGATGCGCCAGAGTTAAAGTTGTCGCGATTGTTACAAGAATATAGGGAGTCGCGCGAAGAACGCCTCAAAGATGCATCTAAGTTAACGCAAACATCAGCGATGCTTGTGCTCACCTCTTTGCAAAAACGTCTGCTTTCTTCTATTGAAGCATTTGCTCGAACTTTGAAGGTGCATCGCGCTGCAATTGAAAAGCAAGCCTCCTCGATTCGTACGAGTGGTAAGTTGTCACAAAGTTTACCGCTGCTTTTTGAATCTCCTGGCGCTGACGACGAGCGTGCTGAACTTGTCGAAGATGAAGTGCAGGCAGAAGAAGATGCTCAAATGGCGGCTGCAACAGGACAAGCGACTACTGCACTCACAACCCGTGAGCTTGAACTGTTGGAGGAAATGACCGAAGTAGCAAATGCATCTCGTCATCAGCCAGACCCCCGTATTCAAGAACTCCAAAAGTGGATTCGTGCAAATCTCTGTCCTGATTTGGGTAAGCCTGGGGCGACTTGGACAGATAGAAGACTCATTATATTTACTGAATATACAGACACAAAAGGCTACCTGAAACAGCAATTGCAAACGTTGATTGTGGGGTGCGGTGGCGAAGATGAACGCATCGATATATTTCACGGTGGAATGGGGGAAGAACGACGAGAAGCCATCAAATTAGCCTTTAACACCAACCCATCGCGCCATCCCCTGCGTATCCTCATCGCCACCGATGCAGCGCGGGAGGGAGTCAATCTGCAAAATAACTGTGCTGACTTGTTCCATTTTGACGTACCCTGGAACCCCAGCCGCATGGAACAACGTAACGGGCGAATTGACAGAAAACTACAGCGATCGCCTATTGTCCGCTGTTACTATTTTGTCCTACCACAGCGAGCAGAAGACCGAGTCCTAGATGTTCTGATGAAAAAGACGGCGACAATACAAAGAGAACTTGGTAGTCTTTCGCCAGTCGTAGAGAAGAATTTATCACGGTTGCTAGAGGGAGGAATTCGTCACGAACAAGCAAATGGTTTGACAGCTTCTATTGAAAAAGCAGATCAACTGGATACCCGTTTTGAAGCGAATGCAAAAGTCATTTCTCAGGAGATGGAGGAAATCCGGTTGCATAGAGAGCAACTGGTTAATCAGATAGGGCAACTTCAGGAAATGCTGAAGACTTCACGAGATTGGTTGGGATTTGATGATCGTCATTTTCGGGATGCTATCTCAGCTTCCTTAGAAATTTGCGGGGCGAATTCTCTAAGACCTATCAATGCGGAGCGAGCTGTTCATGATCCTACTACTGCTCGTTGGGTATTGCCAGCTCAACGTTTAGAAGCAGATCCCACCTGGGCTACCACCCTTGATACTCTCAGAATACCAAGAAAACAGGGACAAAAACCTTGGGAGTGGCGGCGTGATGCGGCTATCCGTCCCGTTATTTTCCGTGACTCCGGTTCGCTGGATGGTGATGCAGTTCATTTGCACTTGGAACACAGGGTTGTGCAGCGTTTGTTGGGACGCTTTTTGTCTCAGGGCTTTTTGCACGATGAATTGACTCGTGCTTGCGTGTGTCTAAGTGATGACCCCATACCTAAGGTACTGATATTGGGACGGCTATCCTTATATGGAGAACGGGCGGTGAGACTGCATGATGAAATTATTGCTGTGGCGGCGGAGTGGTCTGATCCAGTGACAAGGGGGCGTAAAAAGTTACAGCCACTACTCGAAGGACAGAAGGACGATGTTTTGGATTTGTTAGAAAATTCTTTGGCTTCTGTGCGTTTGCGAGAGGTTCCAGAAGCGGTGAAACAGAGGCTTTGTCAAACGGTAGTGCAAGATGTGACGGAATTAACATCGCATCTCAATAAACGTGCGGAGGTTTTGGCAGAACGAGCAAAGAAAAAGCTGACAGCAAGGGGAGAAAAAGAAGCTGTGGAGATGAAGAGAATTTTAGAGGAACAGCGCGATCGCATTCTCAAGCGCCAGCAAGAAACTCAAGTTTTGCAGCTAAAATTGTTTTCGGATGAAGAACAACGCCAGATTGAAGCAGATCGTCGTCATTGGAATAAGCGGCTGAGTATGCTAACGGAAGAGTTGGTTCATGAACCTGCGCGAATTGAAGCAACTTATGAAGTCAAGGCGGTGCGGGTTGAACCAGTGGGTATTGTTTATTTGTATCCGGTGAGTGGTTAGTTGTTATAGCAGGGAACAGGGAACAGGGAACAGGGAACAGGGAACAGGCTTGAAAGTTTATTGGTGTGCGTGTTTCTTTCATTAGTTCATGTCCTAATCTACCTGGCAACTGCTATGATTCACGTTCAATACAGTAATTGATTCAGATTGCAATCGGTGACATTTCTAAAACCCGTTTTAACCACTCTTCGGCTTGTTGGGTGATTTTCGTTTTTTCTTTGGAATCAGACCAAATTTTTTCCCAATTAAACAGCCAACGTGTCAAAACACGCCCTAAATCAACCAACTCTGCGGCTTGATCAATATCTACCTGTACCATATCTGGAACAGTCCACTCAATAAAATACCTACTTTCTTTGGCAAGATTTAGTATCGATTCCTGATGCGATTCCTCAGCACATAAGTTTTTAATCTGAGATAAATTATCCACCAACTTATGCAAGCGATTAGGAATATCATTTTTTACAAAGCTTTGTTTCTTTAAGCTAAAGTCTGTCATAATTTTCCTAGAAACTCGATTATTAAACTAACCGCCAAGACGCAAAGAACGCCAAGAATTAAAGAGGAAGTATTAAGTGCAAGTTTACTCCAGAACTGGTAAGTAGCTCAAACTAATTAAACGTGAAATGTCATTACGAGTGTAACGCAGTGAAGCGAAGTAATCGCAGGAATCGTATCTTATGTTTTTTTCTGTTGACCTACTTATTAGTCATCAAAGATACTTGATTTGAGAGATGAAATTAAAGGAGACACAGGAGAGACAATGGCAATCGACCCAGAAATCACAAGACATAGAGAGTGGTTGGGTTTTCTCCAACCAGTAGGGTTGGTTGTGTCTCCTCCGGCGTTGGTGAAGGCGCAGGCGGTGGTGAATCGCAATGTGGTGGATTTGCAACAATCGCTGCTGGCTGTGGTTGATGAGGATGGTAGGATTGCAAATTTTCTTTCTTTCGTGGTAGAAGTATTAAGTTGGGATAACTCTAACTTAATTGAAGCATCCACAGAATATGAGGTAGCGTTACCTGATTACGGGGAAGTTCTCGCGCCTACTTATATTGTGCCTGACGCAGACAGCGACTCACCGGTGATGTTGGTGCAAATCATTTCCCCGGATGCTGAGTTGGATGCAGTTGCACCTTTGATTGCTAAGTCTGGTACAAGTTGGCACGCTAGTCCTCAAGCGAAGTTTGAGCGGTTGTTGCGGGAGACGCAAATTCCCATCGGTTTGTTGTGCAATGGTGTGGCGTTACGTTTGGTTTATGCGCCACGGGGTGAGTCTTCCGGACATTTGACGTTTCCAGTGCAGGCGATGTGTGAGGTTTCTGGACGCCTGATTTTGGGGGCGATGGAAATGTTGCTGTCGGGATTTCGGGTGTTTAATGCGCCGACAAATCGTTGTTTGAAAAATTTGTTAGAAGACAGTCGGAAATACCAAGCGGAAGTTTCGACGACTTTGGCGAATCAAGTGCTGGATGCTTTGTGGGAACTGTTGCGCGGGTTTCAGATGGCGGATGTGGCGGTGGGTGGTAATCTGTTGGGTGAAATTGCGACGACAGAACCTCAACATATATATGGTGGGTTAATTACTACGTTGATGCGGCTGGTGTTTTTGCTCTACGCTGAAGACGAAGGACTCATGCCGCCAGACGACATTTATCAGCGTAACTATTCTGTGTCTGGTTTGTATGAACGGCTACGGGAAGATGCCGGAAATTATCCGGAAATGCCCTCAAGGAATTAAAAGCAGCACAGACATTAGAAGATGTGGTAGCGGCGTTAGGTCGAAAAGTGTCGCGACAAACACCGCATATTTTACCAGTGGGTTCGCTGTACTTGCAGCCAGGAGAAGAACGCAGGCGTTCTGGTTCTCACTACACACCCCGTTCCCTCACCAAGCCAATTGTGGAAACAACACTGCGTCCGGTATTGGAAGCTTTGGGAGAACGTCCCACTGCTGAGCAAATTTTATCGTTGAAAGTTTGTGACTTGGCGATGGGTTCCGGTGCGTTTTTGGTAGAGACTTGTCGTCAGTTGGCAGAGAAATTGGTGGAAGCTTGGGAACGTGAGAGAAACGATACCCGCCTGGAAATTAGCGATGATGTCCAAACGCGCCTGGAAATGAGTGATCATGTCCACATCCGCCTGGGAATAAATTCCCAGTCTCATAGCCAAAGTCCGTTAAAACGGACTGAACAAACCTCAAATTCCAATCAGTCCTGTTTAGAGGACTTGGATTATGAGCCAGGAAATTCATTTCCTGGTGGACGTGAGGGTGAAGCGACAATCAGTGATCATGTCCACACCCGCTTGGGAATAAATTCCCAGTCTCATAGCCAAAGTCCGTTGAAACGGACTGAACGAATCTCAAATTCCAATCAGTCCTGTTTAGAGGACTTGGATTATGAGCCAGGAAATTCATTTCCTGGTGGACGTGATGAAAATGCCACAATTATCAATCATAGCCCAGACGAACCCCTCCTTCTCGCTCGTCGTCTCGTCGCCCAACGCTGTTTGTATGGAGTGGATAAAAATCCCTTTGCGGTGAATTTGGCGAAGTTATCTTTGTGGTTAGTGACGCTGGCGAAGGATTTGCCGTTTACATTTTTGGATCATGCGCTCAAGTGTGGAGATTCGCTGGTAGGGTTGAGGAAAGAGGAGATTGGTTCCTTTGGGAAAGATGCGGCTTATGATTTGCCGTTGTTAGCACTGTTGAAACAACAACTTGAACGTGCGCGTTCTTATCGGACGGAAATTCAGGCGTTGGATACCCGCAGTGATGCTGATGATGACCAAAAGCGGAATTATCTATATAAAGTAGAACAAGAATTGCACGAGGCGCGGTTAATAGGAGATGTGAGAATTGCGGCGTTCTTTGAGGGAAGTAATAAGAAGCAGCCAGAGGAGAGAGAAAAAGAGATTGCAGAATTGGTGAGAAATTGGCGGTATCACCAAGCGGATGCTGAGAGTTTGCAGGAAATTGCGAGTAAGTTGCGGAGTGGGGAACGCGGGATTATTCCGTTTAACTGGGATATTGAGTTTCCAGAGGTGTTTGATAGGGATGATAGAAATAATAATCCGGGGTTTGATGCGATTGTGGGAAATCCACCGTTTGCGGGAAAGAATACCACAATTAACGCCCATGCACCTGGTTATCAAGATTGGTTAAAAGAAGTTTACCCAGAGTCTCACGGTAATTCTGATTTAGTGGCGTTTTTCTTCCGTCGTGCTTTTGAGATTTTGCGTCAGGGTGGAACGCTTGGGTTAATTGCTACGAATACTATTGCACAGGGTGATACTCGTAGCACTGGACTGCGTTGGATTTGTCAGCAAGGGGGAACAATTTACAATGCTCAAAAACGGTTGAAATGGCCCGGACTAGCAGCAGTTGTTGTCAGCGTGGTTAATATATGTCAGGGAAATTATAAACAGATAAAGCTGTTGAATGGGCGAGAGGTTCCCCGAATTTCTGCGTTTTTGTTCCATGCGGGGGGAAATGAAAATCCGGCGGTGTTGCTGGCGAATGCTGAGAAAAGCTTTCAAGGTAGCATTGTTTTGGGCATGGGTTTCACGTTTGATGATACTAATCCAGAGGCGACACCCATTGCAGAAATGCAGCGCTTGATTGAGAAAGATGCAAGAAACGCAGAGAGGATTTTTCCTTACATTGGTGGTGAAGAGGTAAATAGCAGTCCAACTCACGCGCATCGTCGTTATGTTATTAATTTTGGGGAGATGAGTGAGGATGAGGCGAGGTTGTATCCTGATTTGATGGAGATTGTTGAGGAGAAGGTAAAAGGAACCCGTGGTAAACATTCGACAGCACCTTGGTGGCAATTTGAACGACTTAGGGGAGAATTGTTTAGAGCGATCGCCCCACTTGAACGAGTGTTAGTCCGATCACTTACCAGTAAACATTTTTGTTTTGCATTTCTTCCAGCAGGGTTTGTTTACGACCAAACTCTGATTGTTTTTGCTCTACCTTACTTTTCTTGCTTTGCTATTCTGAGTTGTAACTTACATGAAGTGTGGGCACGATTCTTTGGTGCTACATTGGAAGATCGACCTAGGTATAACATAGCTGACTGCTTTGAAACCTTCCCCTTCCCCGAAAACTGGGAAACCAACCCCACCCTAGAAGCCGCAGGCAAAGAATACTACGAATTCCGCGCCGCCTTAATGGTTCACAACAACCAAGGACTCACCGACACCTACAACCGCTTCCATGATCCAGAGGAACGCGACTCTGATATCCTGAAACTGCACGAACTTCACGCCGCAATGGATAAAGCCGTCCTCGATGCTTACGACTGGAGTGACATCTCCACCGACTGCACCTTCTTACTAGACTACGACGATGAGGAAGACCTTACCTCCAATCCTTATGAAGGAGAGGGGAGTAGTAGACAACGGAAAAAACCTTGGCGCTACCGTTGGACGGAACAAGTGCATGATGAAGTTTTAGCACGCCTGCTTGACCTTAACCAAAAACGGGCGGAAGCGGAAATTCTTGGCGGTAAGGCGGCGGAGGGGAAAGCGAAGGCGAAGGGTGCGAAAAAGAAAACAACTAAAACCAAATCTCAAAAGCTTGTTAAAGATTCGCCAATAATACCGGGGTTTAATGTGGAGTAATATGAATTTAAATTGCCTAAATACAAGGAGAGACAATGACAATTAAAGAACAAATTACACAAGAACTAGAAAAATTACCTGAACCCTTGTTACAGGAAATTTTAGATTTCGTTCAGTTTCTCCAGGCAAAAAACCAGCAACGCAGCATAAGAGAAATCACTATTATGAGTGAATCATCACTACAAAAAGATTGGTTAAGACCAGAGGAAGAAGCTGCATGGCAGGATTTGTAAAAGGTGATGTCGTTATCGTTCCCTTTCCATTTTCAGACTTAACTCAAACAAAACGCAGACCTGCTTTAGTTATTGCTACACTTGCGGGAGACGACTTAATTCTTTGCCAAATTACTAGCCAATCTGTTGGCGACACATACGCTATTGAAATCGATAATAGCGATTTTAGCTCTGGTGGTTTAAATCAACCAAGTAATATCAGACCAAATCGACTTTTTACTGCTGATAGGCAAATTATATTATACAAAGCTGGTCAAATAAAACCGGAAAAATTAATTGAAGTGATTACTAAAATTGTTGAAATTTTACATGACAGTAGTTAGTTGCAGAATCTTGTTTCTACAATATTTATCTCGACGCCAAAGAACCGCCAGAAAAATCACAAACACCTCGCTTAACTCACAGCAAAATCAGTAAATTGCCCTAATATAGTATATACAGTTGATTGCTTGCTGTATCTTGATTGAAGGAGTAAACAGCGATAGATAATAATATGACTATGCCAGCCACTACTCCAGCCGAAGTGCGATCGCACCTCACAGATGCCCTACAACTTGACTTAGTAGGACCAACACCTAATGATACCACCCACGCCCGCGAAATCCTGACGCAGCCACCTTCTAAATGGTATCTCACTGGCTTTCTGGTACCTTTTGGTGCACCGCCTGAAGTGCGTTCTGATGACACAAGCAATGATGAGATTGTCCAAATTAGCAACACCGATGTAGCCGATGATGCTGTTGCCCCGGAAACTGCTTCCGCAAGAAAAGTACTTTTTCCTTCTTCGATTGGCTTAAGCTTTCTCATATCATCAGATACTCAAGAGTTAGATGTGACGGTGAATTGGGGCGACTACGTTTCTAAAGCAGGCGAAACTGAATTAGAGACTACAGAAACTGAGGACGAATCGGAACAAACAACGGAATTATGGGAACGCATCCCCCAAGCTGTGGATGTACACATCATCTTACCCAAAGATAAGCAGAAAAAACAGCTAGATGTTCCTGGTGGTAGTGGGTTGCAGTTGTTTGTTTCCTGTCGGGCAGTACGTTCTCAAAATCTTCCCAAGGGAACCCGTTCGGTTTCCGTCTTTCTAGTTAACTATCGCACTCATAACCCTAATAAAAAACGAGATCCCTATTTTGCTTTCCAAGCCAGTCTCAACATCCGTACCACCAACGGCTTTGTTCCTCGTCCTGACTTGCGCGGACAAAATAGTTCAGATTGGGACGAAGCTGTCGCTAGTTTACAATACCGCAATGACTGCGAGTTCGCCGTCGGTCATAACGTCTCGGCAATAGCGATTCACTCTGAGGGCAAATGTCAGGAAATCTCCACAACTTGGATACCACAAGCCGAAGTTCCCAGAGTTGAACCAGCAGACATCGCAGGGTTAGAACTTTCAATGGAAGCACTGGCGGATGCACCGGACGCGCAAACTGTACGCCGGATGGTGAATCCAATGGTGACGAGTTATACTCAATGGATTAGTGACCAACAAGCCGCAGCCCCAAGCGAACCGCAACAAGCCAAAGTCGCAACTGACTTGTTAAACCGTGCGATAAAAATATGTCATCGCATCGCCGCCGGACTCCAAGCACTTGATGATCCATTGGTTTTTGAGGCGTTTCAAATTGCTAACCGTGTTATTGCGATCGCCCGCAGACAACGCCTCACCCACGACAGCGACAACATCTCACCCGAAGACTTTCCACCCCCCAAATGGCGACCGTTTCAGTTAGCATTTTTACTCTTAAATCTCGTTAGCATCACCAACCCCGAAAATTCTGATCGGGAAATTGTCGATTTACTCTTCTTCCCCACAGGTGGCGGGAAAACCGAAGCATACCTGGGTTTAGCTGCATTTACCCTTGTCTTACGCCGTCTGCGAGACCCCAGCATTTACTCTGCAGGTGTCAGCGTCTTGATGCGCTACACTCTCCGTCTCCTCACCCTGGATCAACTCGAACGCGCTGCAACCCTCATCTGTGCTTTGGAACTTCAACGCCAGCATAACCCTAAACTTGGCAATCACCCCTTTGAAATTGGGCTGTGGGTAGGGCAAAGCGCTACTCCCAATAAAATGGGTAGTAAAAGCGACAAGGATGAAAATTCAGCCCACGCCCGCACTCATGCTTACCAACGCGATGACAAAGCCAAACCCAAGCCAGTCCCCCTCGAACGCTGTCCTTGGTGCGGTGCAGAGTTAACACCTAACTCGTTTCAATTGTTACCAAATCCAAATACGCCTACGGATTTGCAATTAATTTGTGTTGGCAGTAAGAAACGTGCGGACGGTAAACCTGCGTGCGTTTTTAGAAAAAACAGTTATCTGCCCTTAATTGCAGTCGATGAGCAGATATATCGCAGATTACCCTGTTTCATCATCGCCACAGTTGACAAATTTGCCAATTTACCCTGGGTAGGTCAAACGGGAGCGCTTTTTGGTAAGGTGACGCATTACGACGACCGAGAGGGATTTTATGGAACTGGTGATCCAAAAATTAAAGGTCGCCGTCTCGAAAAAACACTACCCCCACCTGACTTAGTTATTCAAGACGAATTGCACCTGATTTCCGGACCACTGGGAACGATGGTAGGGCTGTACGAAACAGCAATTGATACTTTGTGCAGTGTTACCAACAACGATAAAACCATCCGCCCGAAAATCGTTGCTTCCACTGCAACCGTCCGCCGCGCTGATCGCCAAATCCAAGCATTATTTGGACGCACCCAAGTTGATATTTTCCCCGCACCAGGTCCCGGTCGCCACGACTCATTTTTTGCCAAAACCATCTTCACTAATCAATCCCCTGGTCGCCTCTATGTCGGTGTCGCCGCCCAAGGACGTAGCTTAAAAGTTGTCTTATTGCGAACATACTTGGCGTTACTTGGGGCAGCACAAAAAGCTTGGGAAGAAGCAGGAGGAAAGAAAAACCCCAGTAATCCTGCCGACCCTTACATGACACTTTTGGGTTATTTCAATTCCTTGCGTGAGTTAGGTGGTAGCCGTCGCTTGGTTGAAGATGAAGTCAATTCGCGCCTGACGCAGTATGGAGACAGACGCAGATATCAAGCAACCACAAGTTTGTTTGCTAACCGTAAAATCGATGACGAACCCGAAGAATTAACCTCTCGTGTCAGCACGAACAAAGTCGCCAATACCAAGCGTCGTTTGGCTTTACCCTGCAATGAAAAAGAAAGCGTTGATGTGGCATTAGCAACAAATATGATTTCCGTAGGTTTGGACATCACGCGCTTGGGTTTAATGGTTGTGTTGGGACAACCGAAAACCGCTGCTGAATACATCCAAGCCACCAGCCGCGTTGGACGCGATGCGAGTAAACCAGGATTGGTGGTAACACTGCTGAATGTCCATCGTCCACGAGATAGGTCGCATTATGAACGCTTCCAGATATGGCATGATACCTTCTACCGTGCAGTAGAAGCAACCAGCGTCACTCCCTTTTCACCCCGTGCGATTGATAGAGGTTTAGCAGGGGTTACTGTTGCATTAGCGCGCCTGGGTATTTCAGATATGACAGCACCTTTGGGTGCAGCCCAAGTTAATCAATATCGCAGCGAATTGGAATTTGTCATAGATGCCATATCCAAGCGTGCGCAAATGCATAACCCCGATTTAAAAACTGATGCCGCCGACGCTTTGCGTCAAGAAATTCGCAAAGAAGTGATAAACTTGCTTGATACTTGGGAACAAATTGCCCTACGTGACCAACGTTTGCAATACCAACCCAACGAAATTGAAATGGCACCTCCTTTACTCCTTGATGCGCTTGATCCGGAAGTCGATAAGAAATCGACTGACCAACAAAAGTTTAAAGCACAGCGTAGCTTACGTGATGTTGAGCCAGTTGTGAAGCTTTTGGTACGGGATCCTGGAGGATTAGAAGTTGAGGAAAAAGAGGCATGAAAAAGTCAAAAAAGCGACATACACCACTAGCAGAAATTCGTCAAAGCCAACTTTTATCTACGTATGGTCCAGGGGCGATGGTCGATTTACCCGACCACTCTGTTGTGATTGGAGGGCTGAGTTATTGGAAGGGCGATCAACAATATATCCGAGAAGACCGCCTCAAAAATAAAATTTGTGAAATGCTTAAAGTACAGGAGATAAAACTCTTTAGCCCACCGCGAGAAACTTCTGACCTTAACACTCCTCCCAATGGTGTCAGTGCATTTATTTTCCCAACTTGGTTTGTTGCCCAAGTAGACCACACAATTCAGTTCAATGGAAAAAATTATCGCACCCGTCCGCTTGTCTATTGGCGTGCCGTCCAAGAAGGATTGAAATTTGAAGGGAAACGTACCTCAGCAGTACCAGTACGCTTTGTCCAAGCTTGCGTTAACGGACACTTAAGCGACATTGACTGGTACGCCTATGTACACAATGATTCTAATACCACTTGCCGAGGACAACAACTCTGGCTTGATGAAGGCGGTTCAGGTAACGACTTTGAAGAAATCTTCGTGCGCTGTGAAGCTTGCAAAGCCCGCCGCCCCTTATCCCAAGCAAAAGTTCCAAATTCCAAAGTTTTGGGAAAGTGTCAAGGTTATCGCCCTTGGCTGGGATCAAATGGAAAAGAAGAATGTTGGGCTTGTGCAATAGATCAGTCGGGTAACATTGTCACAACTGAAAAACCCGAATACAACCGCCTGTTAATACGTTCTGCCAGCAACGCCTATTTTACCCAAACCCTCAGTGTGATTTCAATTCCTGAAGCGGATGCGCAATTGAAAAAAGTCGTTGATCGCTATTACGAAGAAGACTTGCAATACGCAGAAGACGTAGACCAAATAAAAAAAGAACTGAGAAAATCTAAATTTGCAGACTTAGCTAAATTTGGTTCCCAAACTGTCTGGGCAGAAATTCAACGCCGTCAAAACGGACAAGAAAGTCAAACAAAAAGTATCAAACAAGTAGAAATTGAAGCATTACTTTCCTGTTCCGAAGAGGTGGGGAAAGAATCCTCAAACCAAGATTTTTATGCATCTGTACGTCAGCTCGATAAAAATAACTTCAATCCTGCACTTTTGCCATATATTGATCGCGTGGTGCTAGTCCATCGCCTGCGCGAAGTCATAGCCCTAATTGGTTTTACCCGCTTTGAAGCTGCAATGCCAAATATTGAGGGTGAAATCGACGAATTAGCGATTAATGTCCGTCGCGCCGCCCTTGATTTTGAAACGAACTGGATACCTGCAATTGAGAATAAAGGCGAAGGTGTTTTTATCTCGTTTCATAAGCAAGTTATAGACGAATGGTTCAAGCGCGATACGGTGAAAAAGCGAGCCGAAGATTTAAACCGTGGTTTTCTCAAATGGCTTGATAGCAAGGGAATTCCTCGGGATAAAGCCGCTTTTCCTGGTGTAAAATACATCATGCTGCACTCCCTATCTCACTTGTTGATTACAGCAGTATCCCTCGAATGCGGCTATGCTGCCAGTGCCATCCGTGAACGCATTTATGCAAGCGATTCTGGGTATGGAATTTTACTTTATACAGGTTCTTCGGGTTCAGAAGGTACTTTGGGCGGCTTAGTAGAAGTTGGTACACGCATTGATTACCATCTCGGAAAAGCGCTAGCCTTAGGAAGACTTTGCTCAAACGACCCAGTTTGCGCTCAACACGAACCAGATAACCCCCGCGAAGAACGCTTTCTGCACGGTTCTGCGTGCCACGGGTGTTTGTTAATTGCTGAAACATCCTGCGAACGCCGCAACGAATTTCTTGATCGTGCGCTCGTCGTAAACACGGTTGAAGAATTAGACGCTGCATTCTTTCCAGATGATATTTTTGCCGATGACCTTGTGACTAGTTAATTAGCTACCCCCAAAACCAGCGTTTTATCTAGCTACTTGCCGTACCAAAAAAAATGACAAAAAAATTGACAAATTTCTATCATTCACTTGAATCAATCGATAAAATAATATACTCTAATAGCATAAAATACTAAATACATAAAAATTCTTAACTCGCAACATCAAATCCTTGAGGAGAGGCAGAAAGCCTAAGGAGTGAAAAGCAAACTATGCCAAACTTTTAGGGTTACTTTGCCGCTTGTTGTACCGAACTCTAAATTTTACCGATACTTATGGTAGCGCCCACTCTTACATAAAACCCCCAGAAAAAGTTAGGAGAAGGTTGCGAGTGTTTAAATCTACCTTTGACCAAAACGCGCGGGTGTAGGGGTGCAGATTTTGTTGAGGTGGAGGGGGAACTTAGAAAATGTACTTATTGTACACCCAGCAAACAGAGCCAAAAGAATACTCACCGCCCTTACCTCATATTTGATACAGTTGTCAACAATAACGTGGCGGGTTTGGTGCCACCATTAATTTCACCCTTACACTCCTAATTGTTAACAGTAGTAATTTTAAAGGTGCATTATACCAATTTGAAAAAAGAATGCGACAGATACACACTCCCAAACCCTTGTGATGTCTGGTTTTCTTCATTTCTTCATTTTGAATTTTGAATTGGTATTACCCTACCTCCCCAGTTGGGGAAGTCAATATCGCAACTAACACCTATGTTCTCAATAAATTTTTGCAGCAAAAGTAGATTTTCTCTATGACTCAGCCTTCTTCTCAAAAGCAAGCCGAGCAACAGTTGAATCAGTCAAAAGGGCTTCAAGAGTCTGTTGATCCTCAGCACAGGCCACAGGAATGGAGTTTGAAAACCAAGACCATAGCTTGGGCTATACTTGTTAGTATGCTCCCTGTGCTGACAGTAGGGACAACTACTTACTACTTTGGTAGCCAGTTGACAGCCAAACAGATTTCCCAAGCAAGACAAGCAGATACGACAAGTTTGGCAGAAGCTGAACTTGGACTACACAGACTGCTGTCACTGCTGTTAATTGAAACGGGGGTGACGGCAGTATTGGCAGGTGCGATCGCTGCTATTTTAGGGATTCGCGCCATTCGCCCAGTCCTGAACGCCGCCTCAGTTTCTACCACTATGGTGAATAGGTTACGTCGAGAAACCGCAGATTCTGGCATCTCCACCGTCAGCAAAGATGAACTGGCTGTCTTAGAGACAAACATTAACTTTGTCAAAGAACAGCTTCCGGATTTACTCTGGAAACAAGAAGCCGAAGCCGAACGCTCTCAGGTGTTTCACAACATTAGCCGCCGTATTCGCAAATCGCTTACTCAAGAAGACGTCCTCAGAACCACTGTTGAAGAAGTTCGCAAAGCCCTAAGAATTGACCGCGTGGTCATCTTTCGTTTTGATTCTAACTTGGATGGAACTTTTGTAGAAGAATCTGCGGCACCTGAGTTGCCAAAAATCCTATGGACTACCATCTCGGATCCTTGTTTCGAAACAAAGTATGTCGAACAATATCGAAATGGTCGTGTTCGTGCTATTGATGATATCTATCAAGCTAATCTCACTGATTGTCATATTGGGTTGCTAGAGCGATTTGCTGTCAAATCCAATCTGATCGCACCCATTCTCAAAAACGACCTGCTATTCGGCTTATTGATTGCACATCAATGCTTTGAGTGCCGTATTTGGCAGCAGGCTGAAATTGATTTGTTTGCTCAAATAGCAGCACAAGTGGGATTTGCTCTTGACTACGTTAAGCTGCTAGAACGGATAGATACAAAAGCTGATCAAGCTCAGGCATTTATAAATATTACCCGCCGCATTAGAGAATCGCTCAACGAAGAGGATGTCCTAAAAGCTACCGTTGAAGAAGTTCGTAAAACACTCAGTGCTGAGCGAGTGCTGGTTTATGGCTTTGACAGCAACTGGTATGGAACTGTGATTGCAGAATCAGTGCTTCCAGGTTTTCCGAAAGCGTTGCGAGCCAAAATCAAAGACCCCTGCTTTGCTGAGGGCTATGTGGAAAAGTACCAAGCTGGTCGAGTTCAAGCCACCAATAACATTTATGAAGCTGGTTTGACTACTTGTCACATTAGCCAACTCGAACCCTTTGCTGTCAGGGCAAATTTGGTTGCGTCCATTCTTAAAGATAATCAACTATTTGGCTTATTAATTGCACATCAGTGCTCAGGACCTCGTGATTGGCAGCAGTATGAAATTGATTTATTTGCTCAGATAGCTACGCAGGTGGGATTTGCTCTCGACCATGCTAGACTTGTTCAACGAATCGATGCAGAAGGAGTGCGAACTCAATTGCTTGCGGACATGACCCGTTCCATTCGGGAATCGCTCAACGAAGAGGATGTCCTCAAAACCACCGTTGAAAAAACCCGCAAAGCAATGAGCGCTGAGCGAGTGCTGGTTTATGGCTTTGACAGCAACTGGTATGGAACTGTGGTTGCAGAATCAGTGCTTCCAGGTTTTCCCAAGGCGTTGCGAGCTAAAATCAAAGATCCCTGCTTTGCTGAGGGGTATGTGGAAAAGTACCGATCTGGTAGAGTTCAAGCTACCAATAACATTTATGAAGCAGGTTTGACTACTTGTCACATTAGCCAACTTGAACCCTTTGCTGTCAAGGCAAATTTGGTTGCGCCCATTCTCAAAGATGACCAGCTATTTGGCTTATTGATTGCGCATCAGTGCTCAGGACCTCGTGATTGGCAGCAGTATGAAATTGATTTATTCACCCAGGTAGCTACGCAGGTGGGATTTGCTCTCGACCATGCCAGACTCCTATACAAGGTAGAGCAGGCGTACCAATCTGCTGAAGCGACCTCTTACGAGCAGCGCGAACAAAAAGAAGTACTCCAGCGTCAGGTATTTGAATTGCTCAGAGGTAGTGAAACCGCTGTCCAAACCCTTTCAACAGATGCTCTTAGCCAGGTGGAGTCCCTTACAGGTGCCTACAATCAAATTCAAACGTTAGTTGATTCGGCTATGGAAATGCTGATTTGTGCCCAACAAGCAGAACTCCAAGAGCAGCAGCTCACTCAGGCGGTACAGGATGGACATGAGTCGATAGACCCGATTTTAGAAAACTTGTGTGATGTCCAAGTAAGGGTTATGGAAGCTGCCGAGAAGGTCGAGCGTCTAGACCAACCTTTTCAAAAGTTCTCCCAGCTCGTGAGCCTCATTAGTAATATCGCATTTCAAATAAAGCTCCAAGCTATGAATACAGTACTTGAAGCAAGTCGCGCCCCAGAAGCTGGTCAACAATTTGCTTGGCTCGCTGACCAAGCACTTTCTCAAGTGCATCAATTAGAGGCGAGTATTGCAGAAGTACAATTACTCGTTACAGAAATTCAGACACAAACTAATGAAGTTATTGCTGTTATGGAATACGGCGCACAACAGGCGATGAGCGGGATGAGATTGGCGCACGAAACTCAGGAGAAGTTCAATCAGATTGTTATTATCAGTGAGCAAATGAAAAAACTGGTCGAGGAACTTGCCCAGACTGCTCCTGTCCAAGCAAAAACTTCAACCTCAGCAAGCCAATCTATTCTAGAAGTTGCCAGTATTGCCAGCAAGACTTCAGAACAAGTCATAGCAGTGGCTCAGTCTTTAGACAAGCTGTCAACACTCGCACAAAATCTACAGGAGGATGCTGATTGACCGAGACAATTTTAGATTTTAGATTTTGGATTAAAATCTAAAATCTAAAAAAGGGTTTCAAGCCCCCGACTTGAGTCGTGGAGAAAAATAAATTCAAGGGACTATACTCAAGCCCCTGTCTTACAGATATAGGGTCAATCTAAAATTTCAAATCCAAAATCCAAAATTCAGTGACTCATCCCCCGGCGATGAAACTATCACTGCGTAGTTCCTAAAATGAACGTGGCCATCGAGTCGTAGAGGTTGAGTTTGATACCAAGTTGCGTTCTGTTGTAGTAATTTGTGGTTATACCATTTCACGAAATTCCTGATACAAATGATTGGTTTCTAATTCTTTCTCCCTGCTAAGAGCCCCCTGCTCCCTGCTCACAGGTGTAGGTTTTTTACTTTTGGGTGTTGGCAAGACTTGGAGGACAAGGAAGGAAAGTAGACAAGGAAGTTTTTTTTACGCCCAGATGATGAAAATTCAATATATGTACATAGAGTTCATGTTTCTTCCTTGTTCTCTTTCCCCCGTGTCTACCCGGTTTCACCCCATTCCAGATATAAGTGTAAAAAACCTACCCTTGAAAGGGAGGATTCTCCCTGAGGGTGCTACCTGGCGGTCTCCCTCACCCTTGTTCTGGTGAGTAAGGCGTGGCAAGAGCCATAGGGCTGGTACTTTATTTTTACGGTCTCCCCTAACAACAATTATTTAATGAGAAAAGTAAAAATCTGATAAAAGTCTGAAAACAATGTATGCAAACCTTGACAGATTTAAACATACCGCCGAAATTATTCGGTGATGGTTGAGTAATGGTGCATTGATGGTGTATGAAAACTACGCTACAAGTGGCACTAAAAATTAACTAGGGAAATCTGGAATTTGTAGAACTTATTTTTTTTTGTTTGAAATGCTGAATCTTAAATGAACCAACAGGGAATTTGCAATGCTTTAATTAAAATATCTAGATAAATTGCTTCTTTGTAGTTAAAACCCTGTGTTACTTCGTAGTATTGATGCCTACACTCTGTCTGAGTACCTCAAAGATCTCTTCAAGACAATCTTGTAGAACGATGGCACTCTCCAAAAAAACGTATTTAGTGTTTGCCTCATATTGGCACAGTCAGTACAGAATGCTGTGCTAGAGTGACAACACTGGCACTAGCATAAAGGATAGGATATGGTCGTAGAAAGGTGTTTGGGGGTTTATTATAAACCCATTTATCATCTTCACAAACGACGATAAAGCCTTTTCGACTTGACGAAATGGAGTTTTGCCTCGGGCGTTGTACAAAAAGCTATGGCTAAGTCAATGAGTGGCAAAAACGTGCTGTTTGCGTCATATTTATGCAAGTTCCTCTGCTCCAATAGCTATATTGACCGGACAAAAATTCACAAATTCTGATTATGGCAAGTAAATTAGTCTCTGTTAGAGAATACACTGTTAAGGCACATAAACGGCTAATTCATACGCGAATTTTCAACTTCCTCTGTAAGGAATGCGGTGTTCCGGCGAAGCGCGAGACTTTCGGGTCGCGACCCTTATATTGTGAACAATGTCGTCCTCCTCAACCACCCAAAAAATCGTTAATGAAGCCTCAAAAGGCTAAACCTAGACCAATGACCTATAAATCTAAAACTGATTTGGATTGAGTTGACGCCATATGACTACTAAGGGAAAACTAGAGCCACCACCCCAAACCTTGTTGGAGCCACTTTTGGAATTACGGGACTACTATACTGCTCTTACTGAAGAGTATGAACGCTTATGGCGAACTGCCCGATCGCAACTTGTACATGTAGAAGCCCTGTTATCCAACTGGTCTGGTGTTGATGAACGCGACGATCTAACGGCTGTCGTTGAGATGTTGTCTTTTGCACCCACTCCTCCCCAACAAGATTCCTTCTCATCACAACAGTTAAATAACATTTCTGATGTTGAACAACAACAAGCGATCGACTCAGAACTCTCAGACTCGCAGTCCTCATCCGACGTAGATTTGGATAATGTTGAACAACAAGCGATCGACTCAGAACTCTCAGACTCGCAGTCCTCATCCGACGTAGA